>NZ_KI271704.1:0-22366 GCF_000469445.2 Oscillibacter sp. KLE 1745
CCGCCTCCCACCCCCGCACCCGACCGCCCTATCTGGAGGCTGAGGCAGTGAGCCGCCTGCTGCGGATCGCCCAGGCAGCGGACGCGCCGGTGGTCATCGTCCACCTCACCAACCGGGAGGCCCTGCTGGAGGTGGACCACGCCCGGAAGCGGGGCCAGACCGTGTATGTGGAGACCTGTCCCCAGTACCTGCTGCTGGACGAGAGCGTGTATTTCAACGAGGACTACTCCGCCGCTGCCCGGTATGTGTGCGCGCCGCCCCTGCGGGACAAGGCCGAGCAGGAGCACCTGTGGAAGGGCCTGCGGCGGGGCGCTATCCAGACCGTGTCCACAGACCACTGCTCCTTCACCCTGGCCCAGAAGGACATGGGCCGGGAGGACTTCACCAAAATCCCAGGCGGCCTGCCCGGCGTGGAGACCCGGGGCGAGCTGCTGTACTCCTACGGCGTGGCCAAGCGGAAGATCAGCGCCGCCCAGATGTGCCGGGTGCTCAGCGAGAATCCCGCCCGGCTGTATGGTCTCTATCCCCGGAAGGGCGTGCTGCGGCCCGGCAGCGACGCGGACATCGTGGTCTACGACCCCGGCGCCAGCCATGTGATCCGAGCGGAGGACTGCGTGGCCAATGTGGACTACAACCCCTATGAAGGCTTCGTCACCGCCGGCGGCATCCGGCAGGTGTGGCTGCGGGGGCAGCTCTCCGTGGAAAACGGAAAGGTCCTGGTGGAGGCGCCGGCGGGCAAGTATATGGCCCGGGGCAAGAACTCCCTGTGAGCATTCGTCCATGAATCTCGTCATCATCGGGCGCTTCCCTGCGGCCACAGACACACAGATCAGGGCATTCCTTCCCGCTGACCGGGAGGTTTTTATCACCGAATCGGATCTGTCCGGACCCTTTTGCAGAGTGCGGATGCGCTCATCCCGGAACACATCCCGATTCCCTCTTTTGGGGACAAGGCTCTGAAGCTGCGGATGATTCAAACCGGGGCCGGGTATGGCGAAGATAGAGCCGTCTGCTTTTCTGGTCAACATGGCCAAGAGGGATCGTTCACGAAGAGGTCCTGATCGAGGCTTTAAGCGACCATCAGATCGCCGGCGCTTGCCCGGATGTCTTTGAGGCAGAGCCATTTTCCCAAGCAAGCTGGCTGAGGGCGCTCCTCAACGTAATCCTCGCGCCGTACACAGCAGGGGATCCTGGCGGCGTGAAACTGCACGAAAAACAGGATTCCTTTTTCCCAGTAGCATCCGGCAGGCACGGAGCGGAGAAATGCCCGCCAACATGCTGAACCGGGACACCTGGAAGGCGTGGAGATAAGCCCCTTCTGCAGGTGGACAGCCCATAGACGTAAAAGAGCTGTGCGTTCAACTGAAAAACAGGCGTCTGCCTCATTTGGAATGAGGCGGACGCCTGTTCTGCTTTTCATGCGTTTCTGTTACTCTTCTGCCAGTCCCTCCCACTGGACATCCACGATGGTGCCGCCGGAGAACTCAATGTACTCACTCTTCAAAATATAATCCGTCTTGCCGATCCGGACCTCCTGGTCTCCCACCTTGGTGGTCATGACCTCGCCGGCAGGCGTCTCCGTGGTGGCGGTGAAGAGCAGCGTCACATGCTCCGGATCCTCGATCCACTGCCCATCGGGGCCCAGCACGTAGTAGGGCTCCATCTCCACGCTCTCAATCTGGCCGCCCACCAGAGCGCCGGAGGCCATCAGCGGAGAGGGCAGATGGGCCTGGCAGGTCTCGTACAGCTCCGTGGGCACACCCTCGCACTTAACCACATAGGTCACCTTCACCATGCCGCCGTCCTCGGCGGCGGTGCCGCCGCTGCTGCCCAGCAGCTTCCAGGCTCCAAAAGCCACCACCGCCACGATCAAAATCACGGCGATGATGTCGATGATGTTGAACTTTCCAACGCGTTTTGCTTTCTGTTCCATGGTCTCCTCCGTAAAAGGCGCGGACGCGCCTGTATTTGGCGTTTGTCGTCTGGACAATATCTGGTTCGTATTGTATAATATTTCTCGCGATTTCACAACCCCTATTTGCGGAAAGCGGAAAGAAAGGCATTCCATGAAGGTCATTCATCTCATCAGCGGCGGAGACTCCGGCGGCGCAAAAACCCATGTGCTGAGCCTGCTGCAACATCTGAATCAAACCATCACCGCCCAGCTGGTGTGCTTCCGGGACGGCCCCTTTGCCGAGGAGGCCCGCCAGATGGGTATTCCCACCATGATCTGCGGGGGCAACAACGTCTTCCGCACCCGGCGGAAGCTGGCGGCCTATATCCGGGAGGGCGGCTACGAGATCATCCACTGCCATGGCTCCCGGGCCAACATGATCGGCGCCATGCTCCGCAAGGTCACGGGACTGCCGGTGGTGACCACCGTCCACAGCGACTACCGCCTGGACTACATGGGCCGCCCCCTCAGCCATCTGACCTTCGGCACCATCAACGCCCTGGCCCTGCGGCGGCTGGATTACCGGATCGGCGTGTCCGACGCCATGGTGGACCTGCTGATCTCCCGTGGCTTCCCGGCGGACCGGTTCTACACCATCTATAACGGCATCGACTTCACGCCCCCGCCCACCCAGGGGGACCGGCTGGAGTACCTGAGGAGCCTGGGCGCAGATGTGGACGAGAACTCTGTGGTGGTAGGCATCGCCGCCCGGATGAATCCGGTGAAGGACATGGCCACTCTGGTGCGGGGCTTCGCCGCGGGCCACGCCAAGTGCCCCCGACTGCGGCTGCTGATCGCCGGCGACGGGCCGGAGAAGGACAAGCTCACCGCCTTGGCGGCAGAGCTGGGCGTAGAGCGGCAGGTGTGCTTCGCCGGATGGATCTCCGGCGGCATGGACCGGTTTTACAGCGCCCTGGACATCAACGCCCTCACCAGCCTGTCCGAGACCTTCCCTTATGCCCTGACGGAGGGGGCCCGGTTCCATCTGGCTACCGTCTCCACCGCCGTGGGAGGCATCCCCTATCTCATCGACCAGGACGTGAACGGCTATCTCTTCCAGCCCGGCGACTGGCAAGCCCTGGGCAACGATCTGGCCGCCCTGGGCAATGACGATGAATTGCGCCGCCGCTTGGGGGAAAAGCTCTATGAAAAGGCGTCCACCCAGTTCTCTATTCAGAAGACCGTGTCCACCCAGCTGCAGATATACGCCTCCATCCTCCGCCGCCACCGGCGGCGCTCCTCCGCCCGGGACGGCGTGGTGATCTGCGGCGCCTACGGCCGGGGCAACGCAGGTGATGACGCCATTCTGGAGGCCATCCTCCAGGAGATGCGCTCCATCGACCCGGACATGCCCATCACCGTGCTCAGCAAGGATCCCAGGAGCACCCGGCTCACCTACCGGGTGCGGGCGGTGCACCGTTCCAACTTCCTGGCCTGGCACACCGCCATGTGGAACAGCCGCCTGTACATCAACGGCGGCGGCAGCCTGATCCAGGACGTGACCTCCCGCCGCTCCCTGTGGTTCTATCTGGCCAATATCCGGGCGGCAAAGCGGGCCGGCAACCGGGTGCAGATGTACGGCTGCGGCATCGGCCCTGTCACCCGGGAGAGCCACCGGAGTCTGGCCGCGAAGATCATTAACAAATATGTGGATGTCATCACCCTGCGGGAGCCGGACTCTTTGGAAGAACTGCGGGCCATGGGGGTGACGGAGCCGGAGGTCCTGTTGACTGCAGACCCAGCGCTGATCCTGCAAAAGGCCCCGGACGACGAGACCGACAGCGTGCTGCTGCGCGCCGGTATCCCGCCCCACGGCAATTACCTCTGCTTTGCCCTGCGGCGGTGGAAGGGGTTTGAAGAGAAGGCCCCCCTCTTCGGCGCGGCGGCGGAATACGCCTACCGCACCTATGGCCTGACGCCGGTGTTCGTGGCGGTGGAAAAGCATCTGGACCCCGGTGCGGGCCAGCTGGCCGCCCGCGGGCTGACGATCCCCCACTATTTCCTGGACGATGCCGGCGGCGCCGGGACCATCATCGGCGCCCTCAGCCGGATGCAGGCAGTGGTGTCCATGCGGCTCCACGCGCTGATCTTCGCCGCCGGGCAGGGGATCCCCCTGGCGGGTGTTGTCTACGACCCCAAGGTCTCCGCCTTCCTGCGGTATATCGGACAGGAGCAGTTCGTGGATCTGGCAGAGCTGACCGGGCAGAATCTCTGCGCCATGATCGACCAGTGCGTGGCCCAGGCGGCCCACCCGGAGGCCCAGGCCGCCGCCGTGCGGAACCTGCAGGCCATGGAGCAGAAGAATGTGGAGGTGGCCCGCCGCCTGCTGAAGGGTTGACGGGGCCACCTGTTGGAGGAATCTATGAAAATTATGGTCTATGAGGCCCGCCCGGACGAACGGGCGGACCTGGAGAAGCAGGCGGCGCTCCACGGAGTGGAGCTGTCTGTCACAGACGCGGTGCCCACACTGGAGAACGCCTCTCTGGCCGCCGGCTGCATCGGCGTGTCCATCCTGGGCCAGGGGTGCATCGACGCGGCCCTGCTGGATGCCTATCACGCCCTCGGCATCCGGTATCTCTCCACCCGCACCATCGGATATGACCACATTGACCTGGACCACGCCCGATCCATCGGCCTGCGGGTGTGCAGCGCCAGCTATGCCCCCAACGGCGTGGCCGACTTCACCGTCATGATGATCCTCATGTGCCTGCGGCATTACAAGCAGGCTCTGTGGCGGGGGCAGGTCAACGACTTCTCTCTCACCGGCCTCCAGGGCCGCGAGATGAAGGATCTGACCATCGGCATCATCGGCACCGGCCGGATCGGCGCCCAGGTTGCCCGAAATCTCTCCGGCTTCGGCTGCCGGATTCTGGCCTATGACCTGCGGCGCAATCCGGCAGTGGAACCCCAGGTCACCTATGTGGACTTCGACACCCTTCTGGCCCAGTCGGATGTCATCACCCTCCACATGCCTCTGCTGGACTCCAACCGCCACATCATCAACCGGGAATCCATCGCCAAAATGCGGGACGGCGTGGTAATCGTCAACTGTTCCCGCGGCGAGCTGGCGGATATCGAGGCCCTGATTGAGGGGATCGAGACGGGAAAAATCGGCGCCCTGGGTATGGACACCGTGGAGGGGGACGAGGGCATCATCCACGCCGACCACCGGGTCGACATTCTGCCCAATCGGAACTGGTTCTATCTCCACCAGTTCCGCAATGTCATCATGACCCAGCACATGGCCTTTTACACCGATGCCGCCGTGTCCAGCATGGTGGACTGCGGCATCGGCGGCATCTGTCAGATGGCCGCAGGCGAGTCCTGTCCCACTGAGCTGACAGGCCCGGTACAGTAAGCCGCTACCTCCCGCCGCGGGTCCGGCGGCGCTGGACGGAGATCGTCTCCAGCGTCTCTCCCAGCTGAACCAGCAGCGCCGCTGTCAGCTCCAGGTCCTCGTCGTTCAGCCGGGCAGCCAGAGAGACCGCCAGGGTGTTGACAGCGGTGGTCAGGGCCAGCGGATCACAGGAAAGTTCCATCATCGCATCACCGCTCTCATTCTATGCCTGAGCGGAGCCATTCATCCTGCTCCGCCGGTGTGAACACATTTTAGAAAGGGACGGCCGCCCTGTGAGCGGCCGTCCCTTTTTCCAAAATGCACGTGCTCAATCCCTCTCCGTCTCTTCCCCGCCTCCCTGCTGGAAGGGGGGCACCGGCTCACCGGCGTGATAGGCGTTGGTGCGGACATTGATATACTGGGCCTTCAGCTTGGAGTAGACGATGGTCTGGCTGGAGTACAGCCCATTGTAGCCGGAGAGCATGTAGCTGATGCCGCAGATCAGGGCAAAATACAGCAGCCCACCATCCCCGAACAGCTCCACGGACAGGAAGATGGAGGCCAGCGGGCAGTTGGTGGCCCCGCAGAACACAGCGGCCAGCCCCAGCGCCGCGGCGAAGCCAGCCGGAATCCCCAGCAGCGGCCCCGCCACACAGCCGAAGGTGGCCCCCACGAAGAAGGAGGGCACCACCTCACCGCCCTTGAACCCTGCGGAGAGCGTCACCGCGGTGAACAGAATCTTCAGCAGAAACGCCTCCGGCCGGGCAGTGCCCTGCTCCACGGCGGCGGTAATGAGATCCATGCCCGCGCCGTTGTAATCCCGGGTCCCGCAGAGGTATGTCAGGGCAATGACCGCACCGCCACCGACAAGGACGCGGAGCCAGGCATTGGGCAGGCGCTTCTTCATCTGATGCTCCGCGAAGTGCAGGGTCCGGCACAGCAGAACGGACACCAGGGCGCAGCCTACGCCCAGCACCGCCACCCGCAGCAGCATCAGCTTCTCCAGCTCCGGCGCCGCCACAGAAAAGCGGGTGGGCGCCACCCCCAACTCCACAGAAATCCAGTAGGCCACCAGGGAGGCGGTCAGACATGGAATGAACGCCACGTGGTACACCACGCCGATGCTGATGACCACGATGGCGAACACCGTGGCGGTAAGGGGTGTGCCGAACAAGGCGGAGAAAAACGCCGCCATGCCTGCCATGGTGGCGGTGCGCAGGTCCCGGTCATCCAGATTGAAAAGGTTCCCCGCATGGCGGCCGATGGTGCCGCCCATCTGGAGAGCCGCGCCCTCCCGTCCGGCGCTGCCGCCGCACAGGTGGGTGAGAATTGTCCCCAGGAAGATGGCGGGCAGCAGCCAGATGGACAGGGGCTTTCCGTGGTGTACCGCGTCGATGATGTCGTTGGTGCCCTGGCCCTCCGTCTTTGTCAGCTTGTAGAAGGCCACGATCACCAGTCCCGCCGCCGGCAGACACCACAACAGCCAGGGATGTTGCTCCCGCAGCTCTGTGGCCCGCTCCACACCGATGTGGAACAGGGAGCCCACCACGCCGCAGCAGACGCCGGTGACCAGCGCCACCGCCAGCCACTTGGCCATGGCCTGGACGTAAAGGCCCACGTGGGTGTGGCCATGCTCCTTTTCCAATCCGTTCACTTCCCTTCCCCGCCGCCGAAGGGCGGGCCGTGCTTGCAATGGAAATATTATACGGCAGGCGGCCGTTCTTTGCAACAGGCATGGTGCGCCGCGCGAAAAGGGCCGGCCCGAAAATCGGGCCGGCCCGTATTGTCAGGCAGACTCAATCACTTTGCAGCAGCCTTTTTCCTGCCCCACATCTTGTTGCCGTCCTTGTCCCATATACCAAAGCCGGAGAAGGCACAGAGGATGGAGAAGATGGGTACAATGAAGATGAACCAGCAATACGGGATATACTCCGTGCCGCAGCCCAGTACCTCCATCACATACAGCGTGGCAACGCCCCAGGGGACGATGGGTGCACTCAGGGTCCCCGCATCCTCCAGCGTCCGGGAGAGGACCCTGCGGTGGATGCCCATGCGGTCGAAGGCGTCCTCGAAGGTCTGCTCGGTGACGATGATGGCCACGGTCTGGCCGCCGGCCGTGAGGAAGTTGACGATGTAGCAGTAGATCAGAGTGACGGTCACCAGGACGCCGCGGCTCTTGATGAACTTCAGCAGCACGTCCTTGGCCAGCACGTCCAGGATGCCGGTGGCGGTGATGATGCCGCCCATGACGCTGGCTACCATGAAGGTGATCAGCAGACCGGTCATGCTGGTAATGCCGCCGCGGTTGAGCATCGGGTCCACAATGTCCACGCCGGTAGACAGTGTGAAGCCGTTGGCCGCATAGTTCATCAGCTCCACAAAGTTCACTCCCTGAAATACCATGGCGAACACGATGCTGACCACCACAGTGAGGCCCATACCCAGCAGGGCCGGCAGCTTGAACACCGACACCAGCAGCACCAGGATGGCGGGCAGGATCAGGATGGGATTGAGGTTGAAGTGCTCCGCCAGGGTGTCGCAGATCAGGTTGGCGCGAGTCGTATCCATCTCGCCGCCGCTATGCATCAGGCCGGCGGCGGTAAACAGCACCAGCGCCACCAGTGCAGCGGGAATGGTGGTGTACATCATGGACCCGATGTGGTCATACAGGGGAACCCTGCTGACACCGGAGGCCAGGTTCGTGGTGTCGGACAGAGGGGACATCTTGTCGCCGAACCAGGCACCGCAGACCACCGCAGCAATGACCAGCGGTACCGGGATGGAAGTAGTGGAGGCCACGCCCACCAGGGCAATGCCCATGGTCGCCACGCTGCCGAAGGAGGTTCCGGTGAACTCCGCCGTCAGCCCGCTGAGGACGAAGGCCAGGGGCACCAGGATTTTCGGGGAGATCAGTTTCATGCCGTAGTACATCAGGGCCGGGACCGTGCCGCCGGCCATCCAGATGCCCACCAGCATGCCCACCATGATGACGATCAAAAATGTCGGGATGCAGTCGGACACCACTCGCAGCAGCGTCCTTTCCACATCCGCCCAAGGGATATCCAGCAGGAGCGCGATTACCACGGCGATCAGGGCCGCGATGAACACGGACATAGTGGTGTCCACGCCCAGGTTGATGAGCGCCACCAGCACGGCCACGATCACCAGGAAGGAGATCACGGCGAAAGCCGGAGTTGGGGTCTTCCGCGTCTTGACTGTCTTTGTCTTATCCATTCTCGTTTCTCCCTTCTAGATTGTACGGCGGCGCGGGACCGCGCCCGCGGCGCCGTAGGAGTCCTCCGTTCAGCCCAGCAGCTCCCGGGTCAGGAATGCCAGAGCCGAGTCCATCCGGGCGGCCCGAAACGCACAGGATTTGAATCGGTGCTCCGCGCCATGGACCACCAGGAATTCCGCCCGGTCTCCATAGATCTCCTTGTACCGCTCCGAACAGTGGATGGAGGCCGTCACGTCCTCATCCCCGTGTACCAGATTCACGCGCTTGGTGAATTTGGCCGCCACGGCGTAAGGATCCAGCTCCAAGGCATCCTGATAGAAGCCCAGGCCCACCCGCAGGCCCTCGTAGTCTGCGTAGCCCTTCTCCTCGATGTCAGACACATCCACGCCGCAGAGCATCTTGTGCTTCATGTTGTAGACCACGTCCGGCGCCGGGCACCACAGGCTCAGGGCGCACACGTCCGCATCCCGCAGGCCCGCCACCATGGAGGCCACACATCCCCCCATGCTCAGGCCGTGGATCGCGATCCGGCTCTGGTCCACAAAGTCCAGACTCTTGACATAGTCCAAGATGGCAAGGCCGTCTTCCACCTCACTGGAGACAGTCATGTCCTCGAACCGCCCGTCGCTGTCGCCGCTGCCGGCAAAGTCGAACCGGACACTGGCGATCCCCCGCTCACACAGCCTGCGGGAGAGCTCCGTGTGGACGAAGTTGATCTCGTTCCGGTCGTCGCAGAAGCCGTGGAACAGGATCACAAAGGGTACTTTCCCCGGCCGCTGGTCCGGCACATGCAGCATCCCCCGTAGGGTCAAGCCGCGGCTCTCGCACTCCACATACCGTTCCATCTCTCTTCCTCCTTTCTCCGCAGGCACCGTTCCGCTGGCCGGCCCGGCCCCCGCTTGGTTTCTGATCTATGCAAAGCCGCTCCGCGGCCTCACATCTCACTCAGGCCTCCTGCCGGAAGCAGCGCCCCTCCACCCGGGCGCCCAGGCGGCTGAACAGCTCGTTGGTAATGGTGCCGGCGTTCTCCGCCAGCTCCTCTGCGTAGATGACACAGTCCCCCTGGCGACCGATGAACACCGCCTCGTCCCCCACCCGGACATCTTCAATGCCGGTGACGTCCAGCATCAGCTGGTCCATACAGATCCGGCCGATGCCCTGGGCGTACTGTCCCCGGACGATGGCCCGCAGCTTTCCGCCGCTGAGGCAGCGGGGGATGCCGTCGGCGTAGCCGATGGAGACGGAGGCCACCTTGGTGGGCCGCTCCGCCCGGAAGATCCGGCCGTAGCTCACCGTCTCCCCGGGTCCGATCTCCCGCACAGAGGTGATCCGGGCCTTCAGGGTCATGACCGGCATGGGCTGCAGGTCCTCCCGCAGGTAGTCCGCCGGGCTGCTCTTGACGCCAAACATCAAAATGCCCAGGCGGGCGTAGTCATAGGCGTACTCCGGGTAGTTCACCGCCGCATAGCTGCTCAGAAGGTGAACCGTCCCCAGCTCCACGCCCCGAGCCTGGAGGGACTCCACCACGCTTTTGAAGGTCTCCGCCTGCCGGCGGGAAAAGTCCACATGTTCCTCCTCGTCCGTGTCCGCCACGCAGAGGTGGGAGTAGATGCCGGTGACCTGCAGGACGCCGTTCTCATACACCCGCCGGATGGCGTCCAGGTCCTCCGGCAGGAATCCGATGCGGTGCATACCCGTGTCCACTGCGATATGTACCTTGAGGCGCACGCCGTTCTCCCGGCAGTAGGTCTCCAGCTGGGCGGCGTGGTCCGGGCAGGTGGCGGTCTGGGTCAGCCCGTGCTCTGCCAGCAGGTGGAAATACGCAGGGGCGCTGTATCCCAGGATCAGGATCTCCCCCTGGATGCCGGCCTCCCGCAGCTGGACCGCCTCGTCCAGCGTGGCAGTGGCAAAGTGGCGGATGCCCAGCTCCCACAGCTGGGCGGCCACCGCCCGCGCCCCGTGTCCGTAAGCGTCCGCCTTCACCACGCCCATGATCCGGCAGCCCGCTGGCAGAAGGCTCTGGTAGCGCCGGATGTTGTGGGCCAGGGCCTCCCTGTCCAATTCAATCCAAGTCCGATTCATCTATCTCCCTGCCGCCGCAGTGCGGCGGCGCTCCCTTCCCAAAATTCTTGATCCCGTCAAGAGGTCATACCAATGGCAATTTTTTTCAGAATACCCGAAGTCTGCCAAAAAAGCAAGTTTTCTGCAAGTTTTTTTGTGCCCCTAAAACTTTTTACGGGCTGTCCGCCGTCCTCTCTCACAGGCGGACTCATCCCGCTTTTCCGGTTGATTCTTTCCAATTCTGTGCTATACTGGAAGAGGAAACAGACAGATGTCTGCGCGCCGATGCGAAACCCCAGAACAAAAAAGTTTGGAGGAAATGAGTATGAAATACGGACGTACCTATAATTTCTCCGCCGGACCCGCCATGATGCCGGAGGAGGTCTTGGAGGAGATCGCCGCCGAGATGATGAATTACCGGGGCAGCGGCATGTGCGTCATGGAGATGAGCCACCGCTCCAAGGTCTTTCAGCAGATCCGTGACGAGGCCGAGGCGGACCTGCGTCAGCTGATGGGCATTCCCGACAACTACAAGGTTCTGTTCGTTCAGGGCGGCGGCACCGTGCAGTTCGCCATGGTGCCCATGAATCTGATGAAGAACGGCGTGGCCTGCTATGTGGAGACCGGCAACTGGTCAAAGAAGGCCATCAAGGAGGCCCAGAAGTACGGTGAGGTGAAGATCGTCGCCTCCTCCGCGGACAAGAACTTCTCCTACATCCCCGACTGCTCCGATCTGGACATCCCCGACAACGCAGATTACGTCTATATCTGCGAGAACGAGACCATCAACGGCACCACCTATTTCCATCTGCCCAACACCAAGGGCAAGATCCTTGTGTCGGATCAGTCCTCCATGTTCCTCTCCCGTCCCTGCGATGTCACCAAGTACGGCCTGATCTGGGCGGGCGTACAGAAGAATGTGGGTCCCGCCGGCATGGCGGTGGTCATCATCCGGGAGGACCTGTTGCGGGAGGACCTGCCCCAGTTCGTGCCCACTTACATGAGTTACAAGACCCATGCGGACAATGACTCCCTGTACAACACTCCCAACTGCTGGGCCATCTACTGCTGCGGCAAGGTCTTCAAGTACCTGTTGGCAAACGGCGGACTGGAGGCCATGAACAAGCGCAACGAGGAAAAGGCCGCGGTGCTGTACGATTTCCTGGACCAGAGCAAGTTCTTCACCGGTGCTGTCCGCAAGGAGGACCGTTCCCTGATGAACGTGCCCTTCGTCACCCCCAGCAAGGAGCAGGATGCCGATGTGGTGGCCGCCTCCAAGGCCGCCGGCTTCGACAACCTGAAGGGCCACAAGAGCGTGGGCGGCCTGCGGGCGTCCATCTATAATGCCATGCCCAAGGAGGGCGTGGAGGCCCTGGTGGAGTTCCTGAAGAAGTACGAGGCAGAGCACGCGTAACGGCTTTCCATGGGGGACCTGCTCCCCCATGGAGGCCCCCCGTCAGTCTGCAGACTGGTGAACGCCGCCCAAGGCGGCTGAGTCGGGGAATTTTGGGCAGGTACACGCCCTGCGGAAAAGGATTAAAAATTCTTCTTTTGCCTCCGGCAAAAGAACTGGGGAAACCGGCGAAGCGCCGCCAGCGGTCTCGAAAGCGAGCCGATTTCGAGACCGCGGCGCGATTGGCGGCCCAAAAGGGCCGGGAATCGCAATGCCGTAACGGTGTAGCCCCCACGATTTCTACCAGCCCCCTTCCTTTTGTGCGGGTGGGAGAGCGAGTGGAACACGCCAGGCGTATCTCCACTCTTCACGCTCCACATCTTCACTCCGGTGAAGCCAGAGAGGCTTCGCCTTCCCCCTTCCTGCGATGGAGTCCGGAGCGTCAGGCAGACTGCCGTACGCGCAGCTCCTATCTCTGAACTCCACTCTCACGGAGGCGCCTGTCCCCCAATGGGCGTTTGGGGTTTCCGACATTGGCACCCCTGGGGTGTGCCGGAAATGTATGAAAAGGGGTATTATATATGGCATTAAGAGTTTTGGTTACCGATGGGATGGATGCTGGCGCAATGGAACAGCTGCGCAAGGATGGATATGAAGTCATCGAGCAGTTCTATGAGCCCGATCAGCTGGGCGCAGCCCTGCGGGACTTCGACGTGGTTATCATCCGCAGCGCCACCAAGATCAAGGAGCCGCAGATCGACGCCGCCGCAGGCAGCCGCCTGAAGCTCATCATCCGGGCCGGCGTCGGTGTAGACAACATCGCAGTCAAATACGCAGAGGAACACGGCATCCAGGTGAAGAACACGCCCCGCGCCTCCTCCAACGCGGTGGCGGAGCTGGCTCTGGCCCTGCTGTTCTCCTGTGCCCGGAACATCTCCATCGCGGGCCACACCATGCGGGAGAACAAGTGGGAGAAGAAAGCCTACTCCAAGGGCTTTGAGCTCTCCGGCAAGACTATGGGCGTCATCGGCTATGGCCGGATCGGCCAGCTGGTGGGCGCCAAGGGTCAAGCCCTGGGCATGAATGTGCTGTCCGTGGTCCACCGCAACAAGCCGGAGGGCTGCGAGTGCGAGACCATGCACTTTGTCACTATGGACGAGCTGCTCTCCCAGTCCGACATCGTCGTCCTCTGTGCCCCCAGTGGCGACAAGCCCCTGGTGGATGCGGAGTCCCTTGCGAAGATGAAGGATGGCGTGGTGATCATCAACGTCTCCCGGGGTGCCAACGTGAACGAGGCCGCCCTGCTGGACGCTCTGAACTCCGGCAAGGTCAAGGCCGCCGGTCTGGACGTGTGGCTGAGCGAGAAGGATCCCAACTGGGCCCTGGCCTCCCACCCGGCTGTCTCCTGCACGCCCCACATCGGCGCAGGCACCAAGGAAGCCCAGAAACGCATCGGCGCGGAATTGGTGGACATTGTAGAGAACTTCGGCTGATCAGTATTCCCGGTCAAACGCCCCTCCCGTTTTCACGGGAGGGGCGTTTTTCTGTGCCGTCTTTCCGATTTTTTCTTTTTCCGTAAATTGTTCCTATATTTTTATAATTTTTTAACTGCCATCCCTATTTACTTTTCAAAGTTGGCAGTGTATAATAGGGGCCATACAATCGCAGAACAGAAGGTGATGGCTTGAGGCAGGCAGTTGTCCCGTCCCAGTATCTGCAGATCGCTTTGGATCTGGCTACCCGCATCGCCCAGGGTGAGTTGACGGAGGGCAGCCGGATTTACGGTCGGTCGGTGCTGGCGTCGGAGTACGGGGTATCCCCGGAGACGATCCGCAAGGCCCTGCGGCTGCTGGCGGACATGAAGGTGGTGGATGTGAAGCCCCAGAGCGGGGCCGTAGTCCTCTCCGCCGACAGCGCCCGCCGGTACATCGAAAACTTCTCCGAGGATGCGGACATCCATTCCCTGCGCCTCCAGTTGAAGGCGCTGCTGGCGGAGTCCGCCGAGGTGAACCGGCGCATGGCGGACACCGTGTCGGCCCTGGTAAAAGGGCAGGACACATTTGCTGCGGCCGGTCAGCCCCTCCCCAACTATGAGGTCCCTGTCCCCAAGGACTCTCCTCTCATCGGCAAGAGCATCGGGGAGCTGAAATTCTGGCAGTCCACCGGCGGCACCATCGTGGCCATCCGGCGGGGCCAGACGGTGATCCTCTCCCCCGGTCCCTATGCCGAACTGTACAGCGGCGACGTCATCATCCTGGTGGGAAGCCCCAGCGCCGCAGAGGCCGCCCACCGGCTAGTAACGACAAAGGAGTGAAGGCAGCGATATGATCCAGTTTGAACACGTCTCCAAGAGCTATGGCAAGACCCCGGTCCTCAAGGACCTGAATTTCACCATTCCAGACGGACAGTTCGTGGTCCTGATCGGCCCTTCCGGCTGCGGCAAGACCACCACCATGAAGATGATCAACCGCCTGCTGGAGCCCGATTCCGGCACCATCCGCATCGACGGGCAGGATATCCACTCCCAGGACAAGGTGGAACTGCGGCGGCATATCGGCTATGTGATCCAGCAGATCGGCCTGTTCCCCAACATGACCGTGGCCCAAAACATCTGCGTGGTCCCCAAGCTGCTGAAGTACGACAAGGCCCGGTGCGATGAGATCGTCCAGGAGATGCTGCAGCTGGTCCACATGGAGCAGTCTGCCAACAAGTATCCTTCTGAGCTCTCCGGCGGCCAGCAGCAGCGCATCGGCGTGCTGCGGGCCCTGGCGGCTTCTCCCCCCATCGTGCTGATGGATGAGCCCTTCTCCGCTCTCGATCCCTTGACTCGCGAGTCCCTGCAGGACGAGGTGAAGAACCTGCAGCAGAAGCTGAACAAGACCATCGTCTTCGTCAGCCACGACATGAGCGAGGCGCTGAAGCTGGCGGACATCATCATCTTCATGGCCGCCGGAGAAATCGTCCAGATGGCCTCCCCCGAGGAGATGCTGGAGCACCCCGCCAACGATCTGGTCCGCACCTTTATGGGCAAGCACACGCCGGACACCGCCCCCTCCAAAGTAGAGAGCTTCATGCGCACCAATGTGTTCAGCGTCCGGAAGGACCGCGGCGTGCTGGAGTGCGCCGAGCGCATGGCCCGAGGCAGCGTGGACACCCTGCTGGTCACAGACGAGCAGAACCGGTACTTAGGCACCATCTCCATCGGCGACATCCGCCACTGGGGCCGGGAACTCACCAGCATCGAGCCTCTGATCCGCCAGACTGCCCGGACCGTCCGGGTGGGGGACGAGGCCAAGGAGAGCTTCGACTACCTGCTGGACTCCGGTGCCAACTACGTGGTGGTGCTGAATGCGGATGACACCATCGCCGGTATCGTCACCAAGACCAGCGTGGCCCGCAGCGTGGCGGAGAATCTGTGGGGTGATTCCAAATGATGACGCTGATCCAGGACTACGGCGCCGACCTGCTGCGGGCCATCGGACTGCACACGATATATGTGCTGATCTCCGTGGTCATCGGCTTTGCGGCGGGACTGGTGTTCGGCATCCTCCTCTCCCGAATCCCGCGGTGGCTGTCGGGCATCATCATCCCCATTCTCTCCATCTTCCAGACCATTCCCGGCCTGGTGTTCATCGGCGTGCTGTTCATCTGGTGGGGGAATATCTATCCCACGGTGATCGTGGCCCTCAGTGTGTACGCCATGTTCCCAGTGCTGAAAAACACCTACACCGGCATTCTGGAGGTAGAGCCGAAATACATCGAGGCCGCCAAGGGCTGCGGCATGTCCTCCTTCCAGACGCTGGTGCGGGTGGAGCTGCCCCTGGCCATGCCGGTCATCATCTCGGGGCTGCGGATGGCCGCCATCTACACCGTCTCCTGGGCGGTGCTGGCCTCCATGATCGGCCTGGGCGGCCTGGGCGACTTTGTGTACCGGGGCACCAGCTCCAACAACAACACGCTGATTCTCCTGGGGGCCATCCCGGCGGCCATACTGGCCGTTCTCTTCGGACTGGTCATTGACCTGCTGCAGAAAAGGGTCACGCCCCGCGGCCTGCGAAAGGAGGCGGGCAAATGAGCTGGGACCTGATTTTTCAACATCTCTTCATCGTTCTGGCGGCCAGCCTGCTGTCCATCGCCGTGGGACTGCCCTTGGGCATCTGGGCATACGTCTCCAAGACCGCCCGGCCCGTCATCCTGCGGATTGTGGACCTGCTGCAGACCATTCCCTCCCTGGCCCTTCTGGGCATCATCATGGTGGTGCTGGACCCCGGCAAGCTGACGGTCATCACCGGCATCACGCTGTACTCCCTGCTGCCCATCGTGCGGAACACCTGCTTGGGACTCCAGGAGGTGGACCCGGGTGTGAAGGAAGCCGCCCGGGGCATGGGCATGAGCAAGCCCTACCGGGTGCTGATGGTGGAGTTCCCCCTGGCCTTCCCCACGGTGTTCACCGGCATCCGCATCGCGGTGGTAAACGCCATCGGCACTGCGGTATTCGCAGCTTTCGTGGGCGGCGGCGGTCTGGGCGGCGTCATCACCCAGGCCATCCGGATCTCCGATATGTCCCTGATTCTGGCGGCCACCGGTGTCCTTATGGTCATCGCCGTGGTGCTGGACCTCATTATGAGCTGGTTCGAGGGGCAGATGCGCAAGAGCCGGGGCGGCTCCAAGAAAATGTGGATCCCGGTGGCGGCCATCGTACTGGCGTTCATCCTGCTGCTGCCCTATGGCCGCGGCGGCACCGGCGACATTCTTCTCTATGACGGCGACTACTCCGAAACCCAGCTGATGCACCACATGGTAAAGATGCTGGTGGAGGACCAGACGGACCTGACCGTCACCATTCAGGATCAGATGTCCCAGGTGAACAACTGGAACTCCCTGAAGGATGACAGCCACACCTGCGACCTGATGATCTCCTACGACGGCACGATCCTCACCACCTTCCTGGGCCAGGACACGGTGGACGTTCCGGAGGGCATGACGATCTACGACTACGTCCAGGGAGAGCTGGACAGCTACGGCCTCACCCAGCTGGAGCAGCTGGGCTTTGAAAACACCTACGCCATCGGCGTGCCCCAGGCCCTGGCGGACGAGTACGGCCTGGAGACCATCAGCGACCTCATCCCCATTGCGGACCAGCTGACCTTCGGCGCGGAGCAGGAGTTCTTCACCCTGGAGGGCAGCATGAAGTATGACCCCTTTGTGAAGTTCTACGGTCTGAATTTCCAGGACGCGGTCTCTGTGGATATGGGCCTGAAGTACTCCGCCATTGAAAACGGCAGCTTCGATGTGGCGGTGGTCTACTCCACCGACGGCCTGAACAAAAAGGTCGGGCTGAAGGTCCTGGAGGACGACCAGAGCTTCTTCCCCGACTACAACGGCGTCTTTCTGGTGCGGGACGATCTGCTGGAGAAGTACCCGGAGGTGGCGGACATTCTGAACCAACTGGCGGGCAAGATCCCCACCGAGCAGATGGCGGAGCTGACCTACCAGGTGGACGTGGAGGGCCGCACTGTGGATGAGGTGGCCCGGGAGTTCCTGGTGAGCCTGGGGCTGCTGGAGGCCTGATCCCCGCTCTCTTTCAAAACCGCTCTGGAGCGTCCGCGCTCCAGAGCGGTTTCCTTTGGAAAATTTCCACTTCTTTGCAACCGACATCACGTTTTCTCGTCTATGTTGGTGAGAGAACCTCCGGCCGCGGGCTGGAGACAGGAGGAGGATCCCATGAATCTGCAAAAGCGGTACTTATTGATGGGCGGAGCCGTGCTGACCATTCTGCTGACGCTGGCGGCAGGACTGCTGTTCTGGGGCCGGAGGCCCTTCCGGGGTCTGGAGGCGGCGGACATCGCCGCAGCCACCGTCCTGGTGGGCCCCCCGGATGTGACACTGGAGCTGGATGCCGGGGAGATCGAGACCCTGGCGGATCTGCTGGCAGATGTCCGCATCACGCGGCCGGACCAGTCCTATTCGGAGTATGCCGGACAGACCGTCCTGTTCACGGTGACCATGGCTGACGGCACAGCTGCGAACGTCACGGCCTACAACCCGTTTCTGATTATCGACGGCACCGGCTGGCGCACCGCCTATGCGCCCTGCGAGGCGCTGAACCGCTTTGCCAACGAGCTGCTGCGGGAGAGAGGAGGATAACATGGAGGACGCGGAGATCATCGACCTGTACTGGCAGCGGGATCAGCGGGCTATTGACGAGACCCACGGCAAATACGGCGGCTTCCTGGCGGGGATTGCCTGGAACATCCTCCGCAGTCACAGCGACGCGGAGGAGTGCGTCAACGACACGTATCTGCGCACCTGGAACGCCATTCCTCCGGCCCGCCCCTCCGCCTTCCGGGCCTGGCTGGGGCGCATCGTCCGCAACCTCTCTCTGGACCGCTGGAAGCAGAGCCGCACCGCCAAACGGGGCGGGGACGGCATGGAGGTGCTGTTGGGGGAGCTGGATGACTGTGTGCCGGAGCCCCACGGAACTGAGAAGACGATGGAGGACCGGGAAATCGCGTCGCTCATCAGCGCGTTTCTGCGGCGGCAGAGTCCGGAGAGCCGCATCATCTTCCTGCGGCGGTACTGGTACGGGCAGAGTGTGGCGGATATTGCCGCCGGAATGAACTGCGGAGAGGGGAAGGTCAAGTCCTCTCTCTTCCGCACCCGGAAGGCCCTGCGGACCTATCTGGAACAGGAGGAGGTGTTTTTGTGAAAGCGGAGCGGTTGTTTCAAATCCTGGGTCTGGTGGACGAAAGCCTCATAGAGGAGGCGGTGTCCGCCTCCTCCCCCGCCGCTGTACAGCGGCGGCCCTTATGGGTTCGGCTTTTGGCCGCGGCCGCATGTCTCGCGGTGATCTGCGCCGGGGCGTGGGGACTGTGGCAATCGAATCTGGGAGCGGGCACCGGCAGCCCCGGAGATGCCGCGCTGGCCGGTGGAGAATCCGGCGGTGACGGCCACAGCCCGGGCACTACCTTCCTGTCCTACGCCGGGCCGGTCTTTCCGCTGACCACGGCGGAAACGAACACCCGCCTGACCGCAGGGCGGACCGTCACCTGGGATTTTGCCCCCGGCTCCTATGAGGATGGATCCCCCCGACAGTGGGGGGCCCAGGTGACAGACAGCTACACGCTGACCAATCCTGCTGACGGCAGTGTGACGGTCAACGCCCTCTACCCCGTCTCCACCAGCTGGCTGGACTTTCCCGAGCTGAACGCCGCTGTCACCGTGGATAGCGGGGGGACCGGTTTCTCTGTGCTCTCCGGCGGCTACGCCGGAGGCTTTCAGGACGCCGGGGAGCCGGACGGCTCCACCTGGAACCTGGCCCCGCCGGACGAATGGGCCGATTATCAGGCACTTCTGGCAGACGGAGAATACCTGTCCCGGGCGATGGAGGAAACTGCTGTCCCGGAGGTCCCGGTGACTGTATATCAGTTCACGGATTTCGCCGCGCCCCATGAGGAATACAACGCCGCTACCCAGGCGGTGACCTTCACTACCGACCCAGAGGCCACCACAGTCCTCTCCTACGGCTTCAACGGCATGAGTCGGGATGCGGACCGGGGCTGGTGTCAGTACAGCTACTTCGTTCCCGATGGTGTCCGGAGAGAGACGGAAACAAAAATCCTGATCGTCCTGGGTGATGACATTGGCGATTATGTCCTCCAGGGGTACGCCGACGGCGGCTGTGACCAGGAGATCGATGGGGTGTCCTGCACCGTCACCCGCCGGGAGACCACCTTGGCCGATGTGCTGGACCTGCTGTGCCGGGCTTATCAGGCGGAATTTGAGCAGTTCAGCCTGGGCCGCGGGCAGGAAAGCCCCTTCCGGTATCTCTCTCAGGCGCAGTACCAGGGATTGGTGTGGCAGCTGCTGGAGCAGTACGGCCTCTTCTCCGGCACCCCCAAGGACCGGTACAGCGACGGCCGACTGGATGAGATCCTGATGGAAGCCCTGTCCCAGGAGCGGGTGCTGTACCTGTCCTTCCCCGTCACCGTCCCGGCAGGCGGTAGTGTTACTGTGGCGGCTGCTTTTTGGAAGGCACCCAGCTATGACTACGGCTGCTCTGGTTCGGAGAACGTGGGCCTCCAGGGCTATGATCTGGTGACGGCCCTGGGATCCACGCTGGAGCTCACCGACCAGACCGCCGCCCTGGTGAACACGGATACCATTGAGATCGTCCGGCAGAACCTGGGCTTTGATCTGGAAAATGGTGTTACCCAGGTATCGCTGGATCTGGCGGAGCCTCACTACTATCTGGAAATCCGTCCTCTGGAGGGATAATCACAAAGACGCGCCTATGGAAGTTCCACAGGCGCGTCTTTGGCATCGTTCACTTCTTCCGGCCCCGTATCCAGGCCGCCAGAACCAGCCCCGGGAGGGAGGCCGCGAGGACTCCCAGCTCCAGGATCTCCTGACCCCCTGTGCGTTCAGCAGGGGACTCTTCCTGAACGGGCAGCGAATCTGGTCCCATCTCCGCATCAGCCGCATCGGCCTGCCGTGCCTCCCAAGCTTCAAGGGAGGCCGATTCCAACACAGCAGGCGCCGGGGCATCTGCCGCCCAGGCCGGGGACGGGGAGGGCATCCGGACCTGGTCCAGCAGCTTTTCCGGCGCAGCGGGGCTCCGGTCCGGCGACGTCTCCCACTCCGGGAGAAACCCGGCGCTGGGGAACTGCCACAGGGAACCGTCCGCCAACACCACCAGGGTCCGGTCGCTGCAGGGGATGGCACAAACCACACCGTTCGTGATCCGCACAATGCCGTCACAGGCCTCCGTGTCATAGGGGTCCTCCGGGTCCACCAGACCGTCCCGCAGCATGGCCGGGCGGTCGCTGCCCCAGGCCCAGAGAGTTCCGTCCGCCGTCACAGCGGTACATCTGGTGAACTGCACCACATCCTCCAGCAGTTTTTCCGGCTGGCCCAGGGACTGCCACTGGACTGTATCCGACAGATTATTCTCCCAGGGCACACGCCAGAGACTGCCATCCTGCCCCTGGACCAGCATGGCAGGGTCCTGAATTCCGCAGTACAGACTGCCCACAGCGGCCACATGTTCCATCAAAGGTGCCGCGGTACAGGTATCCCCGTCAAACCAGACCCGCACCAGCGTCCCATCCTCCTTCACCGCCAAATCCCCAAACAGCTGAACCACCTGGTCCAGTACCTGGGTAGGCGGATAGTAGGGATCATCCTGATGTTCCTCCAGGGACACTCCGGACCGGGCGCCCCAGGTCCACACCGTCCCGTCAGCGCACAGGGCAGAACATTCCGTCTCCCCGACTGACACGGACACCACGTCCTCCAGCAGCCGGTACGGCTCCTCCTCGCCGAAGGTCCGGCCCGCGTGGCCGCCCCAGCCCCAGAGGGTCCCATCCTCGTCAATGGCGGCGGCCGTGATAAACCCCGCGTCCACATACCGGGCATTCTCCAGCAGGACATTGGCCTCCTCCCAGGGCAGCGGGTCCTGGTCCGTGGGGCCCACCGCGCCGTGGAAGCTGTCTCCCCAGGCCAGCAGGGCGCCGTCCGCTCGGATGGCATAGTAAGTGTATCCGCTGGTGGCAATGGGCTGGCTGATTGACTCCAGCGCCGCCGCTGTACCGGCCAGCAGCATGGCCGAAAGAAGCCCGCAGGCAAGTATTTTCATATCCGCCGCCTCCTTTTTCCCACTGTACCATACAGCCTATCCAAAAAGCAAGCCCCGCACCGTCCCGGCGCGGGGCTTGTCCTTTATTTCTCGATCTTCACAAATTTCTCCGCCGGGGCGTGACACAAGGGGCAGCGGAAATCCGGCGGCAGGGATTCTCCCTCATAGACATAACCGCAGACAGTGCAGCGGTAGCCGTTGATCTCTACCGTGCGGTACACGGTGGCAGTGGGCGGCGTGGCCTTGCCCCGGTCCGTATAGGCCTGGAGGGTCAGCACCCTCCCGTCTCCCAACACCTCCGCCTCTGTGGCCTGGCCCACGAAAAGGAGGAAGCTGCCGATCTCCATCTGGTCCACCACCTTGCATGCGATGCGGGAGACCATGTGCTCCTTCAGGTATGGATTGCCGTTGCTGTCGGTCTCCGCCGCCCGGCCGGCGAACTTGTCCGTCACCCGGCCGGACTTGTAGCCGAACAGGTCGATGATCTCCCCCGGCGCGTCCGCACCCAACAGGGTAACGGAGAAGCTCCCCGCCGCCTGAATGGCCTTGCAGGTCTCGTGGTCCTTGTTCACCGCCACGGTGAACTTGGGCGGGAAGGAAGAGGTCACCTGGTGGAAGGAGTTGACGATGCAGCCGTGGCGCTTGCCGTCCGCTGCCGCAGAGAGCAGACAAAGGGCGTAGTCCATCTTCTGATATGCCTTGTTGTCCATATTGATTTCCTCGTATAATAGATTTACGGTTTGGATGCA
>NZ_KI271705.1:0-6704 GCF_000469445.2 Oscillibacter sp. KLE 1745
CCCCCCGCAGCTCGATGATCCGGTCACGCAGCACTGCGGCGTACTCGAATTCCAGCATCTTGCTGGCCTCGCGCATCTCCTTCTCCAGCTTGGCGATCTCCGCCGCCCGCTCCTGCTCCGTCAGCTTGCGCTTCTTATGGGCCCGGAGGGTATCCTCCTCCGCGGTCTTGGAGATCTCCAAAATCTCCCGGACGCCCTTGATGATGGTCTTGGGCACAATGCCGTGCTCCTGATTATAGGCGTCCTGGATGGAGCGGCGGCGTTCCGTCTCGTCGATGGCCGCCCGCATGGAGGGCGTGATCTCGTCGGCGTACATGATGACGAGGCCGTCTGCGTTTCGGGCCGCCCGGCCGATGGTCTGGATCAGGCTGGTCTCGGACCGGAGGAAGCCCTCCTTGTCCGCGTCCAGGATCGCCACCAGGCTGACCTCCGGCAGGTCCAGCCCCTCCCGCAGGAGGTTGATGCCCACCAGCACGTCGAACTCTCCCAGCCGCAGGCTGCGGATGATCTCCATGCGCTCGATGGTCTGGACATCGGAGTGCATGTACCGTACCCGGATGCCGGCGTTTTTCAGGTACTCCGTCAGGTCCTCCGCCATCTTCTTGGTGAGGGTGGTCACCAGTACCCGCTCGTCCCGGGCGGCTCTTGCACGGATCTCGTCCATCAGGTCGTCGATCTGGCCGGTGACAGGCCGGACCTCCACCCTGGGGTCCAGCAGGCCCGTGGGGCGGATCACCTGCTCCACCACCTGGTCCGCCCGCTCCCGCTCATAGGGGCCGGGCGTTGCCGAGACAAACACCGCCTGGCCGATCCGCTCCTCGAACTCCTCGAACTTCAACGGTCGGTTGTCGTACGCACAGGGCAGGCGGAAGCCGTACTTCACCAGGGAGTCCTTCCGGGCATGATCGCCGTTGTACATGGCCCGGACCTGGGGCAGGGTCACGTGGCTCTCGTCCACGAACAGCAGGAAGTCGTCCGGGAAGAAGTCCAGCAGGGTCATGGGGGCGGAGCCGGCGGGCCGGTCGGAGATGATGCGGGAGTAGTTCTCGATGCCGGAGCAGTAGCCCAGCTCCGCCATCATCTCCATGTCGTACTCCGTCCGCTGACGGAGCCGCTGGGCCTCCACCAGCTGGTTGTTGTCGGTGAAGTATTTCACCTGATCCTCCAGCTCCCGGCGGATCTCCAGAATGGCTTTGTCCATCTTGTCCTTGGTGGTGACATAGTGGCTGGCCGGGTAGATGGCCACGTGGTTCAGCACCCGGTTCACGCTGCCGGTGACCGGGTTGAAGTCGCTGATCCGGTCGATCTCGTCCCCGAAGAACTCCACCCGGATGGCGTGGTCCCGGTAGTAGGCGGGGTAGATCTCCACCGTGTCCCCCCGGACCCGGAACATGTTCCGCTCAAAGGCGATGTCGTTGCGCTCGTAGCGGATCTCCACCAGGCGGCGCAGCAGCTCATCCCGGTCCCACTCGGCCCCCACCCGGAGGGACACCACCAGGTTGGCAAAATCGTCCGGCTCGCCCAAGCCGTAGATGCAGGACACGGAGGATACTACGATCACGTCCCGCCGCTCCAGCAGGGCGCAGGTGGCACTGAGCCGCAGCCGGTCGATCTCGTCGTTGGTGGAGGCATCCTTGGCGATATAGGTGTCCGTATGGGGGATATACGCCTCCGGCTGGTAGTAGTCGTAGTAGGAGACGAAGTACTCCACCGCGTTGTTGGGGAAGAACTCCTTGAACTCCGCGCACAGCTGGGCGGCCAGGGTCTTGTTGTGGGCCAGCACCAGCGTGGGCCGCTGCACCTGCTCGATGACCTTTGCCATGGTAAAGGTCTTGCCGGATCCGGTAACGCCCAGCAGCACCTGCTCCTTCAGCCCGTTCTCGATGCCCTCCGCCAGCGCGGCAATGGCCTGCGGCTGGTCCCCGGAGGGCTGATATTCAGATACGACTTCAAATTTCGGCATAGCTCTTCTCCGCAATTTTTTCTTGCTATGGTCTCCGGGGACCAGCCCCGGCCCAGAGGGCCGGCGCCGCGGCCGCGGCGCACAAGCGTTTTGGCGCAGTCAAAACCTTGGACTGGGCGGGCTTTGCCTGCCCGGTCCATCCGAATCACGGGGTCCCCGCAAAAGTGCCGCTTTTGCGGGGTTCCCCGGAGGGCTGATATTCAGATACGACTTCAAATTTCGGCATAGCGGCATTCCCTCCACCCATCAAACAGATTTTCAGCCACGGCCATCCTATCACACCCGTCATCTTTTTGCAACATTTGTTCGACTTTTATCAAAGGAACCATGCCTTGAAAAAAGCGAAGGGGCAAAAAAGGAGGGGGGACTAGGGGAACCCCTCCGGTTTTCCCCAGTTCGTTCGCCAGCGGCGAAGGAAGAACTTGAAGTCATTTTCGCCGCGGCGTGTACGTGGCAAAATACCCCGACCCAAGCGCCTTGGGCGCGTTCGCCAGTCCACAGACTGGTGGTGGGGGTTCTAAAGGGGGAGCCTGCTCCCTCTTTACCCCAGCAGGTCGCCGCTGTCCGCCATGGAGACGAAGTCCCGGTCCGCCACCACGATATGGTCCACCAGGCGGACGCCGATGGTCCGCAGGGCCTCCGCCACCTGGCGGGTGGCGGCCTCGTCGCTGGAGGAGGGCACCGCCACGCCGCTGGGGTGGTTGTGGGCCAGGATCACCGCGCTGGCGGAGGTCAGCAGCGCCATCTCCACCACCTTGCGGATGTTCAGATCCGCGCTGGCCACGTCCCCCTCCGCCAGCCGCTTGCAGGCCAGGAGCCTGCCCTTGCGGTCCAGGCACAGCAGGAAGACCAGCTCCCGCCGCTCGCCGGCAAATCGCTCCAGCAGATAGGCCCCCGCCCGCTCGGAGGAGTTGAGGATGGTCTCCTGGGACGCGTCCGCTATGCGGGCCTTCCGGCTGAGCCGGGAGACCAGGGACAGCAGGATGGCCGCGCTCTCCCCGATGCCCTCCACCTTCTCCAGATCCTCCACCGGGGCGTTCAGCACGCCGGAGAGGGAGTCGTACCGCTCCATCAGGGCGTGGGCGATGGGGTTGGTGTCCCGCCGGGGGATGGCGTAGTACAGCAGCAGCTCCAGGGCCTCGTGGTCCGCAAAGCCCTCCAGCCCCGTCTCCAGAAACCGCCGGCGCATCTTCTCCCGGTGTCCGTCGTGTATGCCCATGGAGGGCCTCCTCTCGCTGAAACGCCCCGTTTCGGGCACAGATTTGGAACATCTTATTATACCACAGGCCGTCCTCTATCACAAGCGGGATTCCCATTTGTAAAATGGAGTGCAGCGGTATTTGAGGGGCCTGTAAAATTGTGGGGAGTTTTTTTCTGCCGCCTTGACAGGGGGCAGAAATTGGCATAATATGAAGAAAGAGTTTCGGCAAAACTGCATACCGTCCGGTAGGTAAGGCTACCACAGGGATACGGATCGCTGCCGCGGAGTGATGGAGACATCATGAGAGGGTTTGAACAGGTGCTATCGAACACGAAGGTATCATCTAATGTGATTTCACCGCCTTGTGAGGCTAAAGCTTGAACGGCCGCAGGGTCCGCTGATGCGGCGTCCCTGTTTTCACAAGGAAATTTCCGACTGCACCGGACAGGAGCGGCCGGGTTTTTTTGTTTTCTCAACCCCCAGCTTCACGGAGAGGAGGACGCGCATGTTTGAGCAGGAAGAGCAGCGGGACGAGCTGCTGGAAAAGATCGAGGATCTGATCTCCCGAAAACGCTATGCCGAGCTGCGCGACCTTCTGCTGCCCCTGGAGGCCCAGGACATCGCGGGCCTGTTCATGGAACTGGACGACAAGGTGCCTATGGTGTTCCGCCTGCTGCCCAAGGAGCAGGCGGCCGAGGTGTTCGTGGAGCTGGATTCTGAGGAGCAGGAGGTGCTCATCCAGAGCTTTTCCAACACGGAGCTGAAGGAAGTGCTGGATGAGCTGTACCTGGACGACGCGGTGGACATCGTGGAGGAGATGCCCGCCAACGTGGTCAAGCGCATCCTGCGCCACGCGGACCCGGACGTCCGCAAGAGCATCAACGAAATCCTGAAATACCCCGACGACTGCGCCGGCAGCATCATGACCACGGAGTACGTGGACCTGAAGGCCACCATGACCGTGGAGGACGCCCTGAAGCGCATCCGCCGCACCGGCCCGGACAAGGAGACCATCAACATCTGCTACGTCATTGACGAGGGCCGCCACCTGCTGGGGTATCTCTCCATCCGCACCATTCTGCTGTCGGAGGAGGACGACGTGGTGGGGGACATCATGGATACCCATGTGATCTCCGCCAACACCCTGGACGACCAGGAGGATGTGGCCCAGACCCTGAACAAATACGACTTCCTGGCCCTGCCCATTGTGGACACGGAGAACCGCCTGGTGGGCATCGTCACCGTGGACGACGCCATGGACGTCCTGCAGGAAGAGGTCACCGAGGATATCGAGAAGATGGCCGCCATCCTGCCGGGCGACAAGCCGTATCTCAAGACCGGCGTGTTTGAGACCTGGCGGGCCCGGACCCCCTGGCTGATGATGCTGATGTTGTCCGCCACCTTCACGGGGATGATCCTGACCCACTTTGAGAATTCCCTGGCGGCGGTGCCCATTCTGACCTCCTACATCCCCATGCTCTCCGGCACCGGCGGCAACAGCGGCACCCAGGCCTCCACGGCGGTGATCCGCGCCCTGTCGCTGGGGGAGGTCCGATTCAGCGATCTGCTGCGCGTGGTGTGGAAGGAGTGCCGCGTGGCGCTGATCTGCGGCGTGTGCCTGGCGGCGGCCAACTTTGTGAAGATGATGGTGGTGGACTGCTGGCTGCTGGCCAATCCCACCGTAACGCCCGCCGTGGCGGCGGTGGTGTGCTGCACCCTGGTGGGCACGGTGGCCTGCGCCAAGCTGGTGGGCGCCTCCCTGCCCATTTTGGCGGAGAAGATCGGGTTCGACCCGGCGGTGATGGCCTCGCCCTTCATCAGCACCATCGTGGACGCGCTGTCTCTGCTGATCTACTTTCGGTTTGCAACTTGGATCCTAGGCGTATAAATCACCTGAAAAGGCTGCGCCTTTTATGTAAAAAACGAGGAGCTTATAGCTCCTCGTTTTCTTTTATAACGCAGTTTTCAGCGGCATATTCCAAAAACATACCAATCAATGCGTTTCTTGTGTAACCGCTTTTTTTCGCAATGGCGTCTAGTTTCTCCACGGTTTCATTTTTGACCCGCACAGAAAATGTACGGTATCCGTCATCCCCTTTTGGGCGTTCTTTTTTCACTTTGATTTCAAACTTTTCCATATAGCCACCATATATAACATATATTCATAACATATTTTACTATTGACCTGTCGCTGTGTATATGTTATAGATTATATCATAATAATATGTGAGGTGATTGTATGGAAAGATCTTTAACCTGCTCCGACTGCGCACACTACTACCAGCACTACATCCGAACGCACCGCCGTTTTGTGGAGATCCATGACGGCCATTGCGTCGCCGCGCCCCGCGCCAGGAATCGGACGCCGGACACGCCCGCCTGTGACAAATTTTTACCCAGGCCGGACCGTACATAACCCGGCCGCGCCTGCGCACACTAGAGAGCGGCGAAAGCCACACACTTTTTCACGCAGGAGGATCTTTTGTTATGACGAATACCAACAACGGCTGCGCCTGCACCCCCAACCAGAGCATCAAGTGCACGGTCACCAACTGCGCCCACCACTGCCAGGACCAGAACTACTGCGGTCTGAACGCCATCACCGTGGGCACCCATGAGACCAACCCCACCAAGGTGGAGTGCACCGACTGCCAGAGCTTCCAGATGAAATAAACCAGGTCCGACGGGCTTCGGGCGTCCTCTTCGGCTCCCGAAGCCCGCCGCTTACATCCTTGAGGAAAGGCGGGATCACATGGAACATCGCTGGCCGGCGCGGATCGCCGGCACTGCGGCGGGGCTGGCCAACGGCCTCTTCGGCGGCGGGGGCGGCATGGTCTTCCTGCCCATCCTCTCCCGCTGGGGCGGCCTCTCCCAGCGGAAGCTGTACGCCACCTGCGTGGGCGTCATCTTTCCGGTGTGTCTGGTGTCCGCCGCCGTGTACCTGTTTCGGGGGGAGCTCTCCCTCCTGGCGGCGCTGCCCTATCTGGCGGGCGGCCTGGTGGGCGGCTGGATCGGCGGCAAGCTGTACGGCAGAGTCTCCGTCAAGTGGCTCAAATGGCTGTTCGCCGGTTTTCTGTTCTACGCGGGGGTGAAGTATCTGCTGTGACGGACTGGATCATTCCCTTTCTCTGCGGCCTGGGGGCCAGCATTCTCTCGGCCTGGGGTGTGGGCGGCGGCACGCTGCTGCTTCTGGTCATGACGCTCTTTCTGGATGTGGACCAGCGGACCGCTCAGGGCATCAATCTGCTGTTCTTCCTGCCCACCGCCGCCTCCGCCCTGGTCTGCCACGCCAGGGGCGGCTATCTGGACAAGCCCACCCTGAAAAGCGCCGTCCCCCTGGCCGTGGCCGCCGCCCTGGCCGGGGCCTGGATCGCCACCAATCTGGACGTGGCGGTCCTGCGCAAGCCCTTCGGCGTGTACCTGCTGCTCTCCGGTGTCAGCCTGCTGTGGCCCCAGCGCCGGAAGAAACAGACATGACACAGGCCGCGGGAGAAGTCCTTCAGGGCTTTTCCCACGGCCTCACAATGTTTTTTCCACACT
>NZ_KI271706.1:0-929 GCF_000469445.2 Oscillibacter sp. KLE 1745
CAATGTCTCCCAGACTGCGGAATATCGGGCGCACCTCGTTTGCCCTGTTCATGTCCACATCTGTGCCCAAAAACGCCTGTACCGGGTCAATGATAACCAGCCTTGCGTTGTTCTCTCGGATTGCTCTTGCGATGCGCTCATCAGCAAGGGTCAGCGGCGTGTCTCTATCGTCAATAACAAGCACTCGTTCAAGGTCTGCGTCAGCTTCCATCAGCCGGGGCTTAACGGTATCGCCCAGACCGTCCTCGGCGGTCTGATAGATGATATTGAAAGGCTCAAGTGTCTCCATACCGGGTAAAGGCTTTCGATTGGTGCAAGCCGCCGCAAGGCGCATAGCAAAGTAGGTCTTGCCCTCGCCGGGGTTGCCCTGTATGATGGTCAGCTTTCCAAAGGGAATATACGGAAACCATAGCCAATCCACGCTCGTCAGCTCCACATCTGCCATGCGGAGCATGGGAACAGGCTGGGCGGTGGGCAGCTCTCGCAGCGTGATTGTCTCGGCTATGAATTTGCGGCTGGGAATGTCCCCTTGCTGACGGAGAACATCGTTCCAGTCTTTCCTTGCCGGGACAAGGCGAATGACGGCGATCTCGCTGGGAATGTCCTGCGCCAGTCGGAAGCAGGCTTCACTTCCTGCGGTGTCGCTGTCAAGGCAGAGGAACACTTTTCGGGTGTCCTTGCGTTCAGAAAGGAAACGGTCAAGGGCTTTGCCCGAAACGCCGCCCAGGGCAAGATAGCTCCTTGTCTGCCAGTCCTGCGGATAAAGGCAGATGAACGATAACAGGTCAATCGGTGATTCAAAGGCAAAAAGCTGGTTGCCGTTTCCCTCGTATCGGAACGGATAGGACTTGTCAGACCCGACAATGTCCTGTCTGAATGGGCCTGCCGTTCCTCTCACATGGGCGTATCTCGGCGTACCGCTTCGGTCT
>NZ_KI271706.1:1029-1641 GCF_000469445.2 Oscillibacter sp. KLE 1745
CAAGGGCAAGTGAAACGCTGTGGGCGGTGCTGTGGCGGCTTCGGTCTGCCCCTCGCCGCTTTCGCCGGTCAGAAGCTGGACGGCTTCGGGAAAGGACTTGCCGTAAAACTCCATGACAAAATCAATGGGATAGCCGCCCTTGCTCTGGCTGTGTCGAAACCACTTGTTTCCACGGACGGTCAAGCTGTCATGTTCTTTCCAGCGGTATTCTCGTCCGCTTTTGATTAGCGTCTCTCCCTGTGTGCGGAGAAAATCTTCCAGACTGACGGCGTTTGCCCGGTCAATCTGCGCTTGGGTATAATTCATCGGGATAGTTCCTCCTTTTTGTGTCGTGTTTGGGGTCGATTTTGGAGCTTTTGTTCCTCTGTGCGCTCGTTAAATCGGGTGGCAGTATCTACGCATGACTTGACCTTCCAAAGACGGTGTAAATCGTCTCTTACGGTCTTGAACTCGCCGTAGGTGGTTTCATGCGCCTGTTCCAACTCGTCATACTCTTCGGTCAGCTTTTTCATATCCACCTTGCCGTCCGGGAACTCTCCGGTCAGCTTTCGTCTGGCGGCGTAGAACTGTTTCAGTTTCGCTTCATGCTCTGCCTTGTACTTGGCTCTGGGC
>NZ_KI271707.1:0-9195 GCF_000469445.2 Oscillibacter sp. KLE 1745
CCGGCGGAGAGGGGGAGGCCAAGCGCCGCCGCAGGCCCCACCACCGGGGAGGCCGCCGCAGAAACAAGGGCGGCGAAGGCGGCTCCGCCCCTAAGAGCGAGTGACCTTTTTGGGGGAAACCGCCGCCCGCTTTGTGGGCGGCGGTTTTGCGAGGGGAGTGGACCGGCATGGAAAGGATTCGGTTCCGGAAAGGCTATTTCGTTCTGGCCGCGGCTGCCGCGCTCGCGGCCCTGACCGTCTGGGCGGATTCCCCATGGCTGGAACTCCCGGTATTTATGGGGTCCGGCGTGGCCATCCACGGGGTCTTGGCCCATTATACCGGCAAGATTCTGAAATTCTGGCAGAAAACGGACCCAGGCGCCTGTGCGGCCCATCAAAAGATGCTGCCGCCGCAGCTTCAAAACACAGGCCCGGGCGGGCGCTATTTATGTGTGGACCCCGAATATGCCTATCGCCCGGAAGACCGGGAGATCATCAAGCGGTGGCTTTATTTCAAAAGGACTGCGGCAGCTGCCCTTCTGTGTGTTTGGGGGACCCTGCTGGCGCATGCTCTGTTCAACTGACGGATGAGGGAGGAACACCCATGGGAAAATTTGACGGTGTACTGCTGGCCAGCGATTTTGACAATACCCTGCTGAATACGGAGACGGCCCGGCGCACGGGCGCCGAGGTGCCGGAGGTGTCCCGCCGGAACCGGGAGGCGCTGGAGTATTTCATGGCCGGCGGCGGGAGATTTGCCATCGCCACCGGCCGGGCGCTGGCGGCCTTCATCAAATTCGCGGATCAGGTGCCCATGAACGCGCCGGGCATTGTGTGCAACGGCGCGGCCCTGTATGATTTTCAGAAGGGGGAGTATCTGGAGACCATTCTGCTGGACGAGAGCACCCGCCGGCGGGGACAGGAGACTCTGGACCGATTCCCCACGCTGGCGGTGGAGGCATACCACATCGACAACGTGATCCACGCCGTCCGGCCCAATCTCTATACCCGCCAGCATGAGCACGTCACTCATGTGAGCGTGGTGGAAAAGCCCTCCCTGCTGGATGTGCCCCTGCCGCTGGGAAAGATCATGTTTGAGGAGGACCACGCCGTTTTGGAGGAGGTCAAGGCGTTTCTGCAGTCCCAGCCCTGGGCGGGGGAGTATGAGATCTTCTTCTCTGACCGGACACTGCTGGAGGTCACCGCCAGAGGCGCCACCAAGGGTGGCATGGTGGCCCGGCTGGCGGAGCGGCTGGGCATCTCCCGCCAGCACATCTACTGCGCCGGGGACGAGGCCAACGACCTGTCCATGCTGACCTGGGCGGCGGAGGGATTTGCCCCCGCCAACTGCGTACCCGCTGTCCGGGCCTGCGGGGCCACCATCGTGGCAGATGCGGACCACGACACTCTGGCGGACATCGTGTCCCGCCTGGACAAAATGTACGCCTGAGCGCCGGAAACACCGCTCCGCTACCTGTGGTAGCGGAAATTCCAGGTTTGGTTGCTGGCATGTCCCAGTATCGTCTGGTATCCTGAACGTGTGAAAACGGCAGGGGAGGGAAGCGCCATGACCTTTGGAGAGAAGCTGCAAAAGCTCCGGACCCGGGCGGGATTGAGCCAGGACCAGCTTGCCGAGCTGCTGGATGTGAGCCGCCAGGCGGTGAGCAAGTGGGAGCGGAACGAGGCCATGCCGGAGGCGGAGAAGCTCGTCCGCATCAGCCGCCAGTTCGGCGTGTCCACGGATTACTTATTGCTGGAAGAACTAGAGGAGCCGGAGACGGCCAGTACCACGGCTCCTGCGGCGGGCCTGTGGGTCCGGGTCAAGCAATGGTACCGGAACAGGGGCTATCTGCTGGCCTGGGTTCTGGCGGCCTGGGTGTCTGGAACCTGGTTGACCTGGCTGTTCTTGCGGCCAATACATACCAGCAGGCGCAGGACCTCGAGAATTTTGCCTGGGTGAAATACGTGCAGATGGTGTATATTCCCACAATGATTCCCCATGTGCTGCTGATTCTCGTGTCTGTGATTCTGGTATTCCGGGGCCGCCAATTGGCAGGGCGGCTTCGTTGGTATCATCTGGGCTGGCTCCTGGTGCTGATGGGTCTGCTGAACATGCGGCTCCCTCTTCCCGCGCCTCTGCGGTTTTTGCAGACGGGGCCGGTCTGGAGTATTTCCACTGCGTTGCTGGTGTATCTGGCGGAGTATGGGCTGGAGAATATGTGGGAATTTCTGGAGGTGACTTTTTGGGACGACCTGCCCTGTCTTCTGGTGACCATTTTGGGCTTCGCCATCCTCATCCTGGGCTGCCGGTATGATCAGAGAACCTCCCTCCGCAAAATCGAATAACCGATGAATCCCTTGCGCCGCAGCGATAAGCCGCTGCGGCGCTTTTGCCTCTCCAAAATTTTTTTCGAATCCACTTGACAAATCTGGAGAATGTGCTATTGTATTACTTGCTTAGTACAACAACACAAATGGGAGGTGCTTCTGTGAAGTGGCAGTTTTCCAATGACGCGCCGATCTATTCCCAGCTGATCGCGCAGATCAAGGTGGGCATTGTCTCCGGCGCGTTCCCGCCGGGGGAGCGGCTGCCTTCCGTGCGGGACCTGGCTACGGAGGCCGGGGTGAATCCCAACACCATGCAGCGGGCCCTGACGGAGCTGGAGCGGGACGGACTGGTATACAGCCAGCGAACCACGGGTAGATTTGTGACGGAGGATCAGGCCATGATTGCATCTGCAAAGAGAAGTTTGGCGGAGCGCCACATTCAGGCGTTCCTGGAGGCCATGACCCACCTGGGCTATGGCCGGGAGGAGATCCTGACGCTGCTGCGGCAGGAGGAGACCAAGGGAGGAGAAGACAATGGCAGTTCTGGAATGTAAAGATCTGAGCAAGCACTACGGCAACGCGCCGGCGCTGAACCATGTGAGCCTGGCGGTGGAACCGGGCCGGATCGTGGGATTGCTGGGCCCCAACGGCAGCGGCAAGACCACCCTCATCAAGCTGGCCAACGGCCTGCTGACCCCCAGCGAGGGAGAGGTGCTGGTATGCGATATGGCCCCTGGAAAGGAGAGCCACGCCAGCGTCAGCTACCTGCCGGAGCGGACCTGCATCCCCACTTGGATGTCCGTGAAGCAGCTGCTGGATTTCTATGGCGACTTCTACCGGGACTTCAATCGGAAGGCGGCGGAGGAGATGCTCACCCATCTGAACATCCGCCTGACCCAGCGGATCAAGCAGATGTCTAAGGGAACCCGGGAGAAGGTGCAGCTCATCATGGTGATGAGCCGGGCGGCAAAGCTGTATCTGCTGGATGAGCCCATCGGCGGCGTGGACCCCGCCACCCGGGACTACATCCTCTCCACCATCATCGGCAATTACAATCCCGAGGCGGCAGTGATTATCTCCACCCACCTGATCGCCGATGTGGAAAAGGTTCTGGACGAGGTCATTTTCATCAATCAGGGCCAGGTGGTGCTCCAGTCCTCTGTGGATGAGATCCGGGAGGAGAAGGGCATGAGCGTGGACGCCCTGTTCCGGGAGGTGTTCAAATGCTGACGAAACTCTTGAAGCACGAATTCCGTGCCACGGCCCGCATCATGGGGCCTTTGTACCTGGTTCTGCTGGCGGTGGCCCTGGGCTTCAATTTCTCCGCCAGGCTGATGGACTCAGGCAACTTTGTGCTGAATATGCTGGCCGCTTTGGTGGTCATGGCCTATGTGGTGGCCATTACCGCCGTGTTCATTGTGGCGTTCATTCTGATGCTCCAGCGGTTCTACAAAAATCTGCTGGGGGACGAGGGCTACATCATGTTCACTCTGCCCGCCTCGGTTCACCAGCATGTGTGGAGCAAGCTGATCGTCTCCGCCGTGTGGTTCATCGCCACCGGCGTGGTGGTGTTCCTGTCTGTTTTTGTGGCGGCCTTCAACGTGAGCTTCTTGACGGATTTGGCGAGTGTTTTCCCCAAGCTGTTCCAGCAGATGACCGCCTACTACGCCGTCAACGGCACCGTTTTCGCGCTGGAGCTTCTGGCGCTGATGCTGGCAGCCTGCATGAGTTTCTCCCTGCAGTTCTATGCCGCTCTGGCGGCGGGCCACAGCTTTGCCAACCATAAGATGGCCCTGTCCGTGGCGTTCTTCTTTGCGTTCCAGTTTGTGGTGCAGATGGCGGGGGCCATTGTTCTGGTCCTGCTGGACGAGGGGCCGCTGCACCAGTTCCTGCTGACGCTGGATTTCCAGCTCACCGGCGTGGCGGCGGTCCACTTCACGATGGTGGCTCTGCTCCTGCTGACAGTGCTCTACGGCGCGATTTTCTATATTGTAACCACAATTACCTTGAAAAAGCGCTTGAATCTGGAGTAAACTGGACCATACGCTTCCGGCGGGCCGTGGGAGTGATCCCACGGCCCCGGAAATCTTAAGGGAGGCCGCCATGCCCGTAGAGGAAAACCTGATGCAAGCGATCCTGCTGACCTTCGGCACCGCTATGGTGCCGGTGCTGGAGCTCCGGGGCGCCATTCCTGTGGGAGTGGCGGCGGGACTCTCCCCGGCTGCGGCCTGCCTGGTGTCCATCCTGGGCAATATGGTGCCGGTGCCCTTTATCCTGCTGCTGATCCGCCGGATCTTCGACTGGCTCCGGGGCACCCGCCTTTTCGGCCCCAGGATCGACTGGCTGGAGCGCCGGGCTCACCTGAAGGGCCGGATGGTGCGGAAGTACCGCCTGCCGGGACTCATCATTCTGGTAGCCATCCCCCTGCCGGGGACCGGGGCCTGGACGGGGGCTCTGGTGGCGGCCCTGCTGGACATCCGGATGCGCCACGCGCTGCCCGCCATCTTCCTGGGCGTGGTGATTGCCGGGGCCATCGTCACCACGCTGACCTACGGCGTGGTGCAGCTGTTTTAACTAGGAAAAGAGGAAACTTCCATTGAAAGATTTGAAAAAGCGCCTGGGCGCCCTTGTCCTGGCGGGATTGACGACACTGTCCCTGGTGGCCTGCAGCGTTCCCCTGGGGGATGCGGAGGTCCGCACCGGAGAGGACGGCACCGTGGTGATCGACGGCGAGGCCATCTGGGACGAGACCGCCCCCGCTCCGGATGCGGCGCCTCCGGAGACGGAGCCCCCGGCGGAGGATCCCACCGCAGATGCTGCGGAGGACGCGGAGCCCCTGTACGAGTATTACAGCACCCTGGAGGAGCTGCTTGCGGGCATTCAGGAGGGCTATGTGTTCCGCCTGGACCACACCTTTGATCAGGCTGCCCGGCCCACCGTCACCGGCGGCCACTGGCCCTTCCAGGTGTCCGATGAGGGCACCCTGGACCTGGAGATCCGATTCAGTGACCTGCTTCCTCTGGAAGACGAGGGGCTGGTCTCCGGCGAGAGCCGGGTGGAGGTCCGCCTGACCTCCCCGGAGGGAGAGACGGTCTATGGCTATGCGGCCACCAGAGCCGAGCTTGAGGAGGACATCGCCATTCAGGAGACGATCCCCCTGACGCCGGGGGAGTGGGACTTGGAGATCTCCTTCGTGTTCCGCAGTGCCGGCGGCGACAGCCCGGCGGCCCTGCACATCTCTGCCCAATGCCAATCTCTGACCCAGGAGGATTTGACGTACCTGAAGGAGCTGCGCCTGCGGTGACGCGGCCCGCATCCATTTAAAACCTTACAGGAGGTATGTATGAAAAAATATCTCATCCTCTGTGTCCTGGCCCTGACGCTGCTGCTGACCGCCTGCGGCGGGGAACAAGCTGCGGCCGACACCGCTGAGGAGGCAGTGAAGGACCACTACTACCAGATTCTGGACGCCGCCGGTAAAGAGCTGTACACCGTCACAGACAGCGGGGCCGTGGCGGAGATCGACGCTCTCATCAACAAGGCCGGCGGCGAGAACGCCGACCACGGGAATGCGGAGGGAGACCCTCTCTACACTTATGTCTACTGGCAGGAGACTACCCTCCACGCTGGGGAGGACCCGGATGCGGAGCGGGAATACCTGGAGGTCTTCCGGACCCAGGTGCGGCAGGGCAGCAATGCCGTCACCACGGAGGTCCTGTCCGATACCCTGGAGGGCGTTGGGAGCTTTGTAGGCGTGGAAGGACTGGGCGGTCTGCTGACGTTTACCGCTGAAGTGCCCCGGGAAACGGCGGACGCCCTGCGGGACCCGGCGCAGTTTGCCGGGGCGTGAGCAATACAAAATAGATGCGGCGCATCCGTTTCAGGGTGCACCGCACGTTTGCTTTTAGGGGTGTGCCGGCCCATACCACTCCCCAGGGGGGCCTCCCAGACGGGAACAAAAAAGAGCGGGACACACAGCATCCCGCTCTTTGATCAACCCTCTGCGGAGAATACCTTCCGTCCCTCGCTCCAGACCGCCCGGATGGCGCCGCCCTGACGCAGATACACCGCCCGCTCCAGCCGCTCCTGGGGCGTCATGGGATGGGGCTGGGGAAGATCATCGTCCGCCAGGACCAGGGCGTGGAGATGATTGCCTGGGGCAAAGCCCGGCTGCTCGGCGAAGTATGCCGCACCGGCGGAGGTGGCCAGGTACCAGCCCTCCGGCACCGTGAGGAAATCCGTCTCCCAGTTGTCCAGCACCCGCCGGGCCTTGGAGGCCCGGATGGAGGCGGCCACCACATCGAACATGTGCAGGTGGTCCCCGCCGGCAATGTCGCTGCCCAGGGCCACCTTCACGCCCTCATTCAGCATGGCCCGCACCGGCGCCACGCCGGAGCAGATGTTCTGGTTGGAGTCGGCGCAATGGACCGCTGTCACGCCGGCGTCCCGCATGGCCTGCCGCTCCCGCGCATCGGACCAGACGCAGTGGGCCATGACGGTGCGGCTGGTCCACAGGCCGTATTTGGCATAGGTCTCCCAGTACTGCTGGCAGCCCGGGTGGAGCTGGCGCACCCAGGCCATCTCTGCCTGGTTCTCCGACAGGTGGGACTGGACGGGGAGATCCCGCTCCGCCGCCAGTTTGCCCAGAAACGCCATCAGCTCGTCAGTGCAGGAGGGGGTGAACCGGGGCGTCAGTATGGGCTTCACCAGGCGGAAGTCCTGACAGGCATCCAGCCAGCGGAGCGTCTCACGCCTGGACTCCTCTGTGGTCTCCTCCAACAGGCCGGGGGCAGCGTTCCGGTCCATGTTCACCTTGCCCACGTAGCCGGTGACGCCGGCCTTCTCCAGTTCCTCCATCAGGATCAGCGTGGCGTCCGTGTGGAGAGAGGAGAACATGCACACCCGCGTGGTGCCGTTTGCAATAAGCTCCCGGGCCAGGCGGCTGTAAATCTCCCGGGCGTAGCCTGTGTCCGCGAACCGGGCCTCTGTGGGAAAGGCGTATGCGTTCAGCCAGTCCAGCAGGGGCAGGTCCATGCCCATCCCCAGCATGGGGTACTGGGGCGCATGGAGGTGCAGATCCGCAAAGGACTGGAGGATCAGCGCGTCTCCCCAGTCCTCCACTGGGGCACCGGCGTACTGCTCGGGCAAAGACCCGTACACACCCTGGATGAGGCCGTCCTCGGCCACCAGATATCCGCCCGGCAGGGCATCCAGCTGTCCCAGGGTGGGAGCGGACAGAATAGTTCCCTTGATGATCGTCAGTGACATGGCAAATCTCCTTTTGTTTCCGTTCCGGATTTTTCAGACAGAAAAGAAGCGCCTGCCGGCAGGGGATGGCCCCTTCCAACAGACACTCATAGAAGAGCCTTCGGCGGCTCCGTAGAGACGTTCGCGCCATGACAGCGAACTTATATGAGCTTTTCCTGCTGCCTATACCATATCACACATCGTCCCCGGATGCAAGCCCTGTCACGCCGGGAAGTCCTGCCGCTTATACTGGCATACGGGCGGTGTTCCGCCTGAATCAGAGAAAAGGCGTTGGTGCTATGCTGCAGTCTCTTGGCTGGGCGGCCCTGGGTACGGGCTTCACATTTTTGATGACCGCTCTGGGCGCGGCCATGGTGTTTTTTTTCGCCGGGGAACCCCGGCCCCACTTTCAAAAGACCCTGCTGGGCTTTGCTGCTGGAGTCATGACGGCGGCCTCCGTGTGGAGCCTGCTGCTGCCGGCCATCGACCGGGCCGCAGAGGGGGCGCTGCCGGACTGGCTGCCCGCCGCGGGCGGAATGCTGTTGGGCGTGGTCTTCCTGTCCGCTCTGGATGCCTTGCTGCCCCATCTGCGGCGGGACCGGACCTGGCAGGATGCCTCTTGGCGGCAGACCACTCTGCTGATGACAGCCATCACCCTACATAACGTCCCGGAGGGGATGGCGGTGGGGCTGGCCTTTGCCCTGGTGTCCGGAGGGGAGGGCTTTGCCGGGGCGGCGGCCCTGGCCATGGGCATCGGCATCCAGAATTTTCCGGAGGGAGCCGCCGTGGCTCTGCCCCTGCGGCAGGGCGGCTGGTCCCGTCCCAGGGCCTTTGTGGGGGGAATGCTCTCCGGCGCCGTGGAGCCGGTGTTCGGCGTGCTGGCGGCACTGGCCGCGGCCGGCGTGGACCCGCTGATGCCCTGGCTGCTGAGTTTTGCTGCCGGAGCGATGCTGTACGTGGTGGTGGAGGAGTTGATTCCCCAGGCCCACAGCCGGGCGGGGACCTGCGGTTTTGTGATGGGGTTCCTGGTGATGATGGTGCTGGACGTGGCACTGGGCGGCTGAGACCGCCCTCTGGACTCCGGCAGAAAAGGGCCGGGAGGCCGCCTGCAGGCGGTCTCCCGGTCTTGCGCAGCTCAGGCCTCTCTGCTGGGCTGCAGAGCCAGAATCACCAGAGTGGCTTCGCCGTCCCGAACGGTAACGCTGCTGTTGCTGTTCAGGGAAAAACGGGTAGCCTCCTCCACGGAAATGATGAAAGAGGCAGAGCCGGATACACTGGTATTGTCGATACCGGTCCGATTGTAGACGCCGTACTCCAGATGACCGCGTCCTCCGTAGCCCGGTGTGATTTGAAGATATCCGGCGGTCAGAAGGTTGGCGGCAAAGTGGTAGGCGATGAGATATACTCCCGGTTGCAGGAGGAGCTGAGTGGTAGATTCCTGCACAATGTGGCCGGTCGCATCCGTTGCTGCCGCACTCAAAGAGATTGAGCTGCCGTTGAAAAACTCCTGCTGGTAGGTGACAAAAGACGCATAGGCCGGAATACCCGACGGACCCTGAGGTCCTTGGGGACCCTGAAGTCCTTGGGGACCCTGGAATCCTTGTGGGCCCTGAGGTCCTTCCGGCCCCTGAGGCCCTTGCG
>NZ_KI271708.1:0-6799 GCF_000469445.2 Oscillibacter sp. KLE 1745
GCAGACCCGAGAGGGTCTGCCGCGCTGCTGTTTTCTGGCCGTGCTCCCAGCATTTGTGCCTTGAGGCCCGCAGCCCGTTCCGGTAAAATAGGGCGTGACGACACACGCATTTTGGTGACGATTATCTGAAAAAGGAGCGTTTTCCCTTGCGAAATTTCATCAGACGAACCGCCGCCGCGCTGGCCGTCCTGTGTATGGCGGCCCTGCTGTTGGGTACCCCCACGGAGGCGGAAGAGCGTACATATTCCGCCGGAGGAGAGGCGGTGGGCTACTACGCCGGATGGGCGGCCTACCAGGGCTTCACCCCTGACCAAATCCCGGCGGAGCATCTGACTCAGATCAACTACGCCTTTGCCCAGATCGACCCAGATACCCTCACCATTGCTCTGGAGAATCCAGCCCATGACCAAAAGAACCTGGCCGCCCTGCGGAAGCTGCGCCAGCAGAACCAGCATCTCAAGCTGCTGATCTCCGTGGGCGGGTGGTCGGACTCCCAGTACTTCTCCGACGCGGCCGCCACGGCGGCCCGGCGGGAGAGCTTCGCTGCCAGCTGTGTGGACTTTGTGGTGGAGCAGGGCCTGGACGGGGTGGACCTGGACTGGGAGTACCCGGTATCCGGCGGCGCGGCGGGGACCATCCACCGCCCGGCGGACAAGCAGAACTTCACTCTGCTGCTTCAGGAGCTGCGGGAGCAGCTGGATCGGCAGGGCCGCCGGGACGGGAAGGACTACGCCCTCACTATCGCCGGCGCCGCCGGGAGCTGGTACTTAAACCAGATCGAGGCCGTGAAGGTGGCCGCCATTGTGGACCACATCTTCGTGATGGGCTATGACCTCCACGGCACCTGGGATACCTACGCGGACTTCAACGCACCCCTGTATGCGCCCTCCGGCACCTCGCCCCAGAGCAGAAGCAGCATCTCCGATTGCGTACAGGCCTATCTGAAAAAGGGTATCCCGGCGGAAAAGATCGTCCTGGGGATGCCTTTGTACGGCTATGCCTACCAGGGGGTCAAGGCCCAGAACAACGGCCTGTACAGCACTTACACATCAGCCAAATCCGTCAGCTACAAGATGCTGAAGAAGAGCTATCTGGACAACACGGACTACCGCCAGTTCCGCCATGAAGAGGCGCAGGTGCCCTGGCTCTACGGAAACCGCACCTTCGTCTCCTACGACGATGCCGTGTCCCTCGCTGCCAAGGCACAGCTGGCCCGGTCTCTGGGTCTGGGCGGCGTGGGGTTCTGGGAGATCTCCCAGGACGATGGGGGAGAGCTGATCGCTGCCGCCAGCGGGGCTTTCCGCAGCACCTGGGATAATCCCTTCCGGGACGTACCCCCCGGCGCGTGGTATGAAGAGGCGGTCCAATATGTGTATGAGGCGGGGCTGATGCAGGGCACCACCGGCAGCACCTTTTCCCCTGACCGGGCATCCAACCGGGGCATGATCGCCGCCATCCTCTACCGACTGGAGGGCAGACCCAGGGCGGGGACGCCTCCCTTCACCGATGTGGCGGCGGACAGCTACTGCGCCGATGCGGTGGCCTGGGCGGAACAGCAGGGAATCGTCCGGGGCTTTGACGACGGCACCTTCCGCCCGGAGGGGCGGATCACCCGCCAGCAGCTGGCGGCCATCCTGTTCCGGTACACGGAATACAGAGGAGCGGATACCGCGGGCCGGACGGACCTGAGCCGCTTCTCCGACAGCGCCGCTGTGGCGGACTATGCCCGGGAGGCCCTGGCCTGGGCGGTGTCTGCCGGACTGCTCCAGGGCCGGTCCGACGGCACGCTGGATCCGTCCGGCTCCGCCACGCGCGCCCAGACGGCAGTGATCCTCCAGCGGCTGGAAACACTGCTGGAAAAGAACTGAACAGAGTGCCGCAGGGCCGGGACATACTGTCCCGGCCCTGCATGCGTCCTCTCCTTGACGGACCGTCCCGTTCCAGGTATGATGGAACCAACAAGATTGGCCGGCAGAGAAGGGGGAGCGATTCGATGAAGGTGTGCATTCTGATGGGCAGTCCCAGAAAACAGGGCAATACCAACGCCCTGCTGGGCCCCTTCCGGCAGGAGCTGGAAGGGCTGGGGGCGGAGACGGAAACTGTATGGCTCCATGCTCTGGAGATCAGGCCCTGCACGGCCTGCCGGGCCTGCCAGCGGGACTGGACGGCATTCGGTTGCGCTCAGCGGGACGACGTGCCCACGATCTTTGACAAGGTGCTGGCGTGCGACCTGATCGTGCTGGCCACGCCCATCTATTCCTGGTACTGCACGCCGCCCATGAAGGCATTGCTGGACCGGCTGGTGTATGGCATGGACAAGTATTACGGGGCGGAAAAAGGTCCCGCCCTGTGGGCGGGGAAAGCCCTGGCTCTGCTGCTGACCTGCGGCTACCGCCCGGAGCGGGGCTGCGACCTGTTCGAGGAGGGGATGCGCCGGTACTGCAAGCACGCCCAGCTCCGTTTTCTGGGCAGCCACGCGGAGCGGCACCTGGGGTATGACGCCCTCTTCATGGACGCGGAGAAAGAGGCCCGCACCCGGGCCTTTGCCCGGGAGCTGTGGGATGCCGTGCATTGAAGCACAGCCCCTGTGAGACCGCCGCCCGGCGGTCTCTTTTTCTGCGCATGGGCGGGATAAAACCGCCCCAAACGGTTGACGGACACGGTCCCAAGGCGGTATAATAACATGATTTACAATGGATAAGAGTTTGTCTGGAGGAATTTTGGTATGTGGATCGCGGAGCAATGGCAGGACTATGAGCTGCTGGACTGCGGCGGGGGAGAGAAGCTGGAGCGCTGGGGAGAGCAGTACCTGGTGCGGCCGGACCCCCAGGCCATCTGGGACAGCCCCCGGAAGAACCCCGCCTGGAAGCGGGCCAACGCCCGGTATCTCCGCAGCCAGTCCGGCGGCGGCCACTGGGAGAAGAAGACCCTGCCGGAGAGCTGGAAGATCCGCTACCGGGACCTGACCTTCCAGGTGAAGCCCATGAACTTCAAGCACACGGGCCTGTTTCCGGAACAGGCGGTGAACTGGGATTTCGCCATGGAGAAGATCCGGAACGCCGGGCGGCCCATCCGGGTGCTGAACCTGTTCGCCTACACCGGCGGGGCCACGGTGGCCTGCGCCAAGGCGGGGGCCAGCGTCTGCCACGTGGACGCGGCCAAGGGCATGGTGGCCTGGGCCAGGGAAAACGCCAGACTCTCCGGCTTGGGGGAGGCCCCCATCCGCTGGATCGTGGACGACTGCGGCAAGTTTGTGGAGCGGGAGATCCGCCGGGGCAAGACCTACGACGCCATCATCATGGACCCGCCCAGCTACGGCCGGGGCCCCGGCGGCGAGGTGTGGAAGCTGGAGGACAACCTCTACGACTTCGTGAAGCTCTGCGCCGGCGTGCTGTCGGAGCGGCCCCTGTTCGTGCTCATCAACTCCTACACCACGGGCCTGGCCCCGTCGGTGCTGGGGTATCTGCTGCATCTGTTGGTGGGGGCCAAATACGGCGGCAAGTGCACCTGGGACGAGCTGGGCCTGCCGGTGACGGAGACGGGCCTGGCTCTGCCCTGCGGTGCCACAGGCCGCTGGTGCAGCGAGTGAGGCCGTGGGACGGACTGCGGCATACCTGCTGACGCTGGCAGCGGGGGCGGTGCCTGCCCTGGCGCTCTTTGGGTGCCTGAGCCCCCGGCGCCGGCGGCACCTCGCCGCCGCGGGCCTTGCCAGTCCGGTGGTCCGGGAGGCGGGGATGGCCCTCTTCTGGATGTTCTGCGGCGGCATGGCCCTGGTGACCCTGACGCCCCGATGGGTCGTCCAGGCCCTGGCGGACCTGCTTCAGGGCTGCGGCTGGAACGGGGAGGGGAATCCCTTCTTCGCTCCGGGGACTGTCAATCTGGTTCCCTTCCGGACCCTGGGCGACGGTTACATCCTGGCGGGGAATCTGATCATGTTCCTGCCCTTTGGCTTTTTCCCCGCCCTGCTGTGGCGGGGGTGCACGTGGAAACGCGCGCTCGCCGCGGGCCTGTGTGTCACGGGGTTCATTGAGTGCTGGCAGCTGCTGGTGGGCCGGGCCTTTGACATCGACGACCTGTGGCTCAACACCCTGGGGGCCTTTTGCGGCTTCTGGATCTGGTGCCTGCTGGACCGGGCAGCCCCCGGCTGGACCCGGCGGTTCAGGGTCCGGCAAATACAAGACTGACGAAATGAGGACAGCTATGGCGGAGATCATCCGAACGGAGAATTTACAGTACGCCTACCCGGCGGACGAGGGAGCGGAGCCGGTTCTGGCCCTGAAGGGCGTGGACCTGACCATTGAGCAGGGCTCCTTCGTGGTGGTGCTGGGCCACAACGGATCCGGCAAGTCCACCCTGGCCAAGACGCTCAACGGTGTTCTGCTGCCCTGCGGGGGCCATGTGTATGTGGAGGGAATGGACACCCTGGACGAACATCTGCTGCTGGCCATCCGCCGGACGGTGGGCATGGTGTTCCAGAACCCGGACAACCAGATCGTGGCCAACGTGGTGGAGGAGGACGTGGCCTTCGCCCCGGAGAACCTGGGGGTTTCCAGCAGGGAGATCCGGCAGCGGGTGGACGACGCCCTGGCGGCGGTGGGCATGGGCGAGTTCGTCCGCCACGCGCCCCATCTGCTCTCCGGCGGCCAGAAGCAGCGGATCGCCATTGCCGGCGTGCTGGCTATGGAGCCGGAATGCATCGTGCTGGATGAGGCCACCGCCATGCTGGACCCGGTGGGCCGGCGGGAGGTGCTCTCCGCCGTTCACAGGCTGAACCGGGAGAAGGGCATCACCGTGGTGCTCATCACCCACCACATGAACGAGGCGGAGGACGCCGACCGGGTTGTGGTCATGGACGACGGAAAAGTCATTATGGACGGCGCGCCCCGGCAGGTCTTCACACAGGTGGAGCGGCTGCGGTCCATGGGACTGACGGTGCCGGACACGGTGGACCTGCTGGACCGGCTGCGCAAAGACGGGCTGGACGTGCCCCTCACCGCCCTGACGGTGGAGGAGTGCGCGGACGCCATCCTGGCCGCCGTTTCCAAGTAATCGGAAGGGAAGAGAACATTGGAACCGATACTGCAAGTACAACATCTGACCCACACGTACAGCGTGGGCACGCCCTTCCAGCGCAGCGCGGTGGAGGACATGAGCTTTGACGTGTACGATGGGGAGTTCTTAGGGATCATCGGCCACACCGGCTCCGGCAAATCCACCCTGATTCAGCATCTGAACGGCCTGTTGCGGCCTACGTCGGGGCAGATCCTGCTCCATGGGAAGGACATCTGGGCGGAGCCGAAGAAGATCCGGGACGTCCGCTTCCAGGTGGGGTTGGTGTTCCAGTACCCGGAGTACCAGCTGTTTGAGGAGACGGTGTACAAGGACATCGCCTTCGGCCCCATCAACCAGGGCAAGACCGGGGAGGAGCTGGACCGCTGTGTCCGGGAGGCCGCCCGCCTGGTGGGCATCCGGGACGATCAGCTGGACAAGTCCCCCTTTGAGCTCTCCGGCGGCCAGAAGCGCCGGGTGGCCCTGGCGGGGGTCATGGCTATGGACCCCCAGGTGCTGGTGCTGGACGAGCCCACCGCCGGACTGGATCCGGCGGGCCGGGAGAACCTGATGGCCAACATCCGGGACTACCACCGCAATAAAAAGCGCACCATCATCCTGGTGAGCCACAGCATGGACGAGATCGCCCGGAATGTGGACCGAATCCTGGTGCTGAAGTCCGCTCACGTGCTGATGAGCGGGACTCCGGCGGAGGTGTTCGCCCGGGCGGAGGAGCTGCTCTCTGCCGGACTGGACGTGCCACAGGTGACCCGTATTGCCATGCGCCTGCGGGAGCAGGGCCTCGCCATCGACCCTGCGGTCTACACCGTGGAGGCCCTGGAGCGGGAGCTGCTGGCGCTGAGAAGGGGGGAGACGGGATGCTGAAGGACATCACCCTGGGCCAGTTTTTCCCCGGCGACACCGTGGCCCACCGCCTGGACCCCCGGACGAAGATCCTGCTGGTGGTCCTTTACATCGTGGCGCTGTTCTGCGCCAAGAGCCTGCTGGCCTACGGCATTCTGGCGGCGGTGCTGGCAGTGTGTGTCCGCATCTCCCGAGTAGGGATCAAATCCCTGGTGCGGGGGCTGAAGCCGGTGGTGTTCATCATCGTGTTCACCGGCATTCTGAACCTGTTCTTCACGCCGGGAGAGCACATCCTGGCAGAGCTGGGCTTCCTGCGGATCTCCGCGGAGGGTCTGCAGAACGCCGTGTTCATGGTGCTGCGGATCATGCTGTTGATCATGGGCACGTTCCTGATGACCTACACCACCAGCCCCATCAGCCTCACCGACGGGCTGGAGCGCCTGCTGGGCGGATTGAAAAAAATCCATGTGCCGGTCCATGAGCTGGCCATGATTATGTCCATCGCCCTGCGGTTCATCCCAACCCTGATCGAGGAGACAGACAAGATCATGTCCGCTCAGAAGGCCCGGGGCGCGGACTTTGAGAGCGGGAATATCATCCAGAAGGCCAAGGCCCTGATCCCCATTCTGGTGCCGCTGTTCATCAGCGCCTTCCGCCGGGCGGACGAGCTGGCGGTGGCCATGGAGTGCCGCTGCTACCACGGCGGCGAGGGACGCACCAAGCTCCATGTGCTGCAGTACGAGGGGCGGGACTATCTGGCCCTGGCGCTGGGGCTGGCCGTCACCGCGGGGATCATCGTCCTGCGGCAATTTACGTAACGATTTGCCGGTCCGCGGACTGGCTGCCCAGGGTGAGGCCCAGCCGCAGGCCGATGGCGAAGGCAGCC
>NZ_KI271709.1:0-241 GCF_000469445.2 Oscillibacter sp. KLE 1745
GGCGCGGCGGCACCGGAGGCATCCGGAATCGCCTCGCCGGGCTGGCCGATCCAGGCGATCACGCTCTTGCAGGGGGCGGTCTCGCCCTCCGGCAGCAGGATCTTCAGCAGGGTGCCGTCCTCTTCGCACTCCACGTCGTTGGTCAGCTTATCCGTCGCTACGGAGAACAGGATGTCCCCCTTCTTGACAGCGTCGCCCTCTTTATATTTCCACTCTTCAATGGTGCCCTCGGTCATCGTCA
>NZ_KI271709.1:341-1741 GCF_000469445.2 Oscillibacter sp. KLE 1745
CCGGCAGCAGGATCTTCAGCAGGGTGCCGTCCTCCTCGGCCTCCACGTCGTTGGTCAGCTTATCGGTCGCCACGGAGAACAGGATGTCCCCCTTCTTGACGGTGTCTCCCTCTTTGAACTTCCACTCTTCAATGGTGCCCTCGGTCATCGTCAGACCCAGCTTGGGCATCAGAACTTCAGTTGCCATAATTTCTGTCCTTCTTTCATGAACTTACCCAAAAACCGCCTGTGATTCGGCCTTTGAGTTGTTTGGATCGTCAAATTTTGGACAATGACCCCTCAAAGGGAACCCGGCACAGGCCGGGTTCCCTTGAATGGGTTGTTTGATCTCACACCAGGAGCATGTAGGGGTTCTCCAGCAGCTCCGCGATCCGCTTGAGGAACTTGGAGGCCATCACGCCGTCGATCACGCGGTGGTCGGCAGTCAGGCTCAGGTTCATCATGGTCCGGATCACGATCTCGCCGTTGCGCACCACAGGGGTATCCACCATGTCGCACACGCCCAGAATCGCCAGCTCAGGCTGGTTGATGATGGGGGAGAAGCTGGTGATGCCATAGGGCCCGAGGCTGGAGATGGTGAAGGTGCCGCCGGTCATGTCCTCCATGCCCAGCTTGCCGGTGCGGGTGGCCTCGATCAGAGCCTCCGTCTCCTGGGCGATCTGTGCCAGGGACTTCTCCTCGCAGTTCTTCACGTTGGGCACGATCAGGCCATCGCCCTTGGCGACCGCCAGGCCCATGTTCACGTGCTTGTGGCGGGTCAGCATATTGTCCGCGAAGCTGGCGTTCACGTCGGGGAACTCGGTCAGGGCCTTGGCAACCACCTTCATCAGGATGTGGTTGTAGGTCAGCTTGATCCCCTGCTCCTTCAGGCCGTCCTTCAGCTTGGCCCGCAGGTCCTTCATGGCCGTGACCTCCACCGGACGGGTGTAGGTGACCCGCGGAGAGGTGTGCCAGGAGTTGGTCATGTTGGCAGCGATGCTGCGGCGCAGCGGATTCACCTTCACAGGCTTCTCGTCGTTGCTCTCAACAGCGGCAGCGGCCTCAGCGGCAGGAGCTGCGGCTGCACCCACACCGGCGGCGGCCAGCACGTCCGCCTTCATCACGCGGCCCTGGACGTCCAGCTTGCTGACGTCCACGCCCAGCTCGGCAGCCAGCTTGGCAGCCATGGGGCTGGTCTTGGGACCGGCCACAAAGTTCTCCACGTCCTTGGCCACCACGGTCCCGTTGGGGCCGGTGCCGGGGATCTGGGAGAGGTCATAGCCCTTTTCCTTCGCCAGCTTCTTGGCGTAGGGAGTCGCCAGCACGTAGGCACCGGCGGGACGGTCCGCATGGGCCGTGGGGGCGGCGGCAGGAGCCGCGGCAGAGGCTGCGGACGGCGCAGCGGCAGGAGCAGCAGGCGC
>NZ_KI271709.1:1841-13722 GCF_000469445.2 Oscillibacter sp. KLE 1745
TCCACTCTTCAATGGTGCCCTCGGTCATCGTCAGGCCGAGCTTGGGCATCAATACTTCAGTTGCCATACTTGAAAATCTCCTTTTCAACAGGCATTAAAACATGCCCTTGATGCCCTTTACCAGGTCCTCCGGAACCACTTTCACCATCTTCTCCAGGGTGGGAGCGAAGGGGATCGGGCAGAAGGGAGCGCCGTACCGCAGGATGGGGGCATCCAGATACTCCATGGCCTCCTCCGCGACGGTGGCGGAGATCTCCGCGCCGAAGCCGCCCTGCTTGACAGCCTCGTGGACGATGCAGAGGCGGTGGGTCTTCTTCACACTGTTCAGCACGGTCTCCTTATCCCAGGGAGACAGGGTGATCAGGTCGATGACTTCGGCCTCAATGCCCTCCTTGGCCAGCAGGTCCGCAGCGCCGCGGGCATTCTTCATGCCGATGGAGTAGGACACGATGGTCACATCCTTACCCTCACGCTCCACGCGGGCCTTGCCCAGGGTGTAAGGCTCCTCCTCGCCGATCTCGGGCACTTCGCCTTTCTCCTTGTACAGGATCTTGTTCTCGAAGTACAGCACGGGGTCGTCGCACTCGATGGCGGCCTTCAGCACCATCTTGGCGTCATAGGGATTGGAGGGCGCCACAACCTTGATGCCGGGGATGTGGGCGAACCAGGACTCCACGCACTGGGAATGCTGTGCAGCGCCGCCGCCGGCAGAACCGTCGGGCGCACGCAGGACCAGGGGCACCTTGGCCTGGCCGCCGAACATGTAGCGGACCTTTGCCATCTGGTTGAAGATCTCGTCCATGGGCACGCCGATGAAGTCGGCGAAGTGCATGTCCACCACGGGACGGGCGCCGGCCAGAGCCGCGCCTACGCCGCCGCCGATGATAAAGGTCTCGGAAATGGGGGTATCAATGATCCGGCCGGGGAACTGCTGGGGCAGGCCCTTGAACTGACCGAAGATACCGCCCTGACGGGCCAGGTCCTCGCCCATTGCGAATACAGTGGGGTCTTTCGCCATCGTCTCGGCCATGGCCTCTTGAGTGGCCTGAGAAAAAGTGATCTTACGCATCGTATTTGTCCTCCTTCGCCTTAGTCATCCACGTAGACGTACTTCATGTACTCGGACGCATCGGCGTACTCACTCTGCATAGCGTACTCCTTGGCGTCTTTGATCTTCTGCTCACACTTGGCATCGATGGCGTCGCACTCCTCGGCGGTCATCAGCTTCAGCTTGGCGGCCTTGGCGCGGAACATCTTCAGAGGATCGGTGTCGTGATAGATCTTCTGGGTCTCGGCGTGGTCACGATACAGTTCAGGGTCGCCCACGAAGTGGCCCTCAATGCGGTAGGTCTTGGCCTCGATGAACGTGGGGCCTTCGCCGGCACGGGCACGGGCAACAGCCTCCTTGGCGGCCTCATACACAGCAAAGACATCCTGGCCGTCCACGATCACACCGGGCACATGATAACCCGCCGCGCGGTCGGAGATGTTCTCCACATTGCAGGTGGTGCGGTAAGGCGTGGTGGAAGCCCAGCAGTTCATCTCGTTGACGAAGATCACGGGCAGCTTCCAGGCGGAAGCGACGTTCATGGCCTCGTGGAAAGTGCCGCGGTTGGAGGCACCGTCACCGAAGAACACCACGGAAACCCGGTCGTTCTTCAGGATCATCTTGCTGGCCAGGGCAGCGCCGGTGGCCAGGTTGTAGCCGCCGCCCACGACGCCGTTGGCGCCCAGCATACCCACAGAGAAGTCGGCAATGTGCATGGAGCCGCCGCGGCCCTGGCACAGGCCGGTCTTCTTGCCGAAGATCTCAGCCATCATGCGGTTCACATCCGCGCCCTTGGCCACACAGTGGCCGTGGCCGCGGTGAGTGGACTCGATCATATCGTCCTTCCGCAGAGCGGAGCACACACCAGTGGCGATGGCCTCCTCACCGATGTACAGGTGCACGAAGCCGGGAATCTCACCATTCAGGAAGTCGTGCTTCACGCTCTCCTCAAACTTGCGGATGGTGCACATGGTCTCATAAAAGTGCTCCGCCAGTTCCTTGGTGTATTTTGCTGCCTTTGTTGCTGCCATAGGAAAAACTCCCTTCTGCCGACTCTCCTGTCGGCACTCTTTGAAATTTGCTGGGACAGATGCGCTGGGCGGTGAAATCGTCAAAATTTTCACCTATGTTCTCTGAAAAGACGTGGCAACAGTTTCCTGCAGCCACGTCCTCTCAGCTAACGCAACTTACGAAACCTTAACCGTTGTTTATACGGAAACGCAGGCTGCCTCTTCAATTAGGCGGCGGGCTCAGTGGTGCCAGCATCAGCCTGAGTGACGCTGGTGAAAGCCTCGATCAGCTCGGGGGTCAGCTCGTCGGCGAACTCGTCGTACACGGGGGCAGAAGCCTCAGCGAACTCAGCAGCAGCCTCGGGAGTCAGCTCGGTGATCTCAACGCCAGCCTCGGCCCACTTGTCCATGATCTCCTGATCCTGGCTGCGGTTCAGCTCACGCTCGTACTCGCAGGCAGCCTGGCCGGCCTCGTCAACGATGGCCTGCAGCTCGGGAGACAGGGAGTTGTACAGCTCAGCGTTCATGCAGAAGAACAGGCAGTCATAAGCGCCGGTCCAATAGGTCAGATAGCTCTGGACCTCCTGGATGGAAGCGGCATCAGCGGTGGGCAGGGGGTTCTCCTGGCCGTCGTAGGTGCCGGTCTGCAGAGCGGTGAACACCTCGGACCAGTTGGCGTTGGTGTAGTCGGCGCCCCACAGCTCATAGGAGCGGTTCAGCAGCTGGGAACCCGCGACACGCATCTTCAGGCCGTTCATGTCAGCCTTGCTGGCGATGGCGTGCTTGCTGTTGGTGATGTGGCGGAAGCCGTTCTCCGCAATGCCCAGCAGGTGCACGTTGTAGGTGCTCTCCAGAATCTCGCCCAGAGCCTCGCCGCCGGCGCCGTCCAGGGCCGCGTCAGCCTCTTCCGTGCTGCTGAACAGGAAGGGCAGGGAGACCACGTTGAACCGCTGGTCGAAGGAGGACCAGATCAGGTTGGAGTGCATGGACAACTCGGTGGTACCGTCCATCAGGGCCTGGATGCCGTCGGTCTGGTTGCCGGCGGTCAGCTGGTCAGCGGGATAGTACTGAACGGTGATGGCACCGCCGGTCTTCTCGCCCACGATCCGGGCGAACTCCTTGGCGCCGTCCACCCAGGGAGAGGTCTCCGTGGCGGAGCAGGCGAACTTCCAGGTCATTTCCTCGAACTCGCCAGTGGAAGCGGCAGCATCATCGCCGCTGTCGGCAGTGGTATCGCTGGCAGCGTCATCGCCACCGCCGCAGGCCACCAGGGCCAGAGCCATGGTGAGCGCCAGGAGCAGTGCAAGAAACTTTTTCATTGTTTTGCCTCCTTAAAATAGTTGTAGCAGGTATTATCTGAAACCGCAAAGCGCGGTTACAGCCAAGTCAGGAGATGCTTATTTGCCGAACAAGAGCACGGTAGAGAACCAGGGCACATAGGTGATGAGCAGCAGCGCAATAATGCATGCCACAATCTGGGGCCACACAGCCTTGGACATAGAGACAATGGTGACCTTGGTCTTGTCCCGCAGGCCCTGAAGCTTCTCGGACACACCGATGGCGACGAACAGGTTGACACCCACGGGAGGAGTCACCTGGCCGATAGCCAGGTTCACTGTGGCGATCACGCCGAAGTGGACGGGGTCGATGCCCAGCTGGGTGGCTACGGGGTACATGATGGGGATAAAGATGTACATGGCGGAGTTGGCGTCCACGAAGCAGCCTGCAATCAGGAAGATCACGTTGACGATCAGCAGGAAGATGTACTTGTTGCCGGAGATCTCCAGCAGCAGAGCCTGGGCCGCCTGCGCAATGCCGAACACCGTGCACACATAGGAGAACAGGGTGGCCGCGCCGATGATCAGCATGATGCCGCCGGTGGTCTTGCCGGAGTCGACCAGAATATCGATCATATCCTTCATCTTGACCTCACGATAGATGAAGACGCCGACCACCAGACCGTATACCACGGAGACGGCAGCCGCCTCGGTGGGGGTGAAAACGCCGCCGTAGATGCCGCCGATGATGATGACGGGCATCAGGAAGCCCCAGAAGGCCTCACGGAAGGACTTCCAGCGCTGGCCCCAGGAGGACTTTGCCTTGGATGCCTGGATGCCCTTCTTGCGGCACTCGATCATGATGATGATCACCAGGGACAGGCCCATCATGATGCCGGGAATCCAGCCGCCCATGAACATATCGCCCACGGAGACGCCGGTGATGGAGGCGTACACCACGAATGCGATGGAGGGCGGAATGACGATGGCGATGGAGGAGGCGCTGGCCATCAGGGAAGAGGCGAAGGGGGCGGAGAAGCCGCCGCGGTTGATCATGGCGGGAATCAGGATAATGCCCAGAGCCGCCACGGTGGCGGGACCGGAGCCGGAGATGGCGCCGAAGAAGCAGGCCACGATAACAGCCACGATGGCGATGCCGCCGCGCCGATGGCCGACGCAGTCATCAGCAAACGCCACCAGACGGCTGGAGATGCCCGCCTTGGCCATGATGTTGCCGGACAGAACAAAGAACGGAATAGCCAGCAGCAGGAACTTTGCCATGCCGCTGTACACGTTGGTAGGGACGACCGTCAGGGGGGAACTGCTGAAGAGCAGGGCGAAAATGGAAGACATACCCAGGCTGACGGCAATGGGGATATTCAGCAGCAGCATCACGAAGAAACTGCCGAACAGGATCAAGTTAATCATACAGTCTCTTTGCCTCCCTCTGTCTCAGCCGGCTTCACACAGGCGGCCTTGTTGCTCATCACGTCGACCAGATACTCGATCGCATGGAGCACCAGGAAGATGGAGCCGATGGGCAGCAGGATGGTAAACACCCATTCGGGCCAGCCCAGAGAGAAGGTCTCTTTGCCGGTGCTGATCTGATCGAACACCTTGTTAAAGCCGGTGTAGATCAGGATGGCGTAAAAGATCAGGTTCACGACCGTGTCAATCACGGTCAGAATCTTTTTACCCCCGACGCCCACATTGTCGAAGATCAGGGACAGCGTAATCATGCTGCCGTCTCTGGTAGCTAGGGCGCAGCCCAGCATGATCATCAGGATGAACACGTTGATGACCAGCTCCTCGGACCACGCGAAGTTGGAGTGGAAAACATACCGAGAGAGCACGTTGATAAACGTGATCGCTGTAACCACGACGGTAATCACACAGAGCACGAATTCCTCGACTTTGGTGAGCCCGTTCATGATCGTCTTGTAGGTTTTCATTCGATCAATCCCTTCAGTTAGTGTGGCGCCCCGTCTTAACAGAATATTTATACGTCTCCTGCGCATGAATAGTTGCCTGTCTATCATGCCGTATGAATAAACTGCCGCAAAGCCGCCTGTTTCACAGAAATACATATTAAATTTCTGTTAACGGAGACAAGTATATCACTTTGCCAATTCAATATCAATCAGCAATCAGAAATTTGTCATTTTGCCCATTTTGTTCTGTGGCTCTTTGCCAATTTTGTACAAACAGCAAAAATATGGCAATTTTAACAGAAAAATAAATTATTTTTGGACTTTTTGCTGATTTTTCGGAAAAAGTATGGTATAATCAACCATAAAACCGCAAAGCGCCGATTCTTACGCAAACCTTACGCAAATCATGGCATTTTGAAATTTTATTCTGAAAGACGTTTGTCCCGCAAGTAAAAATCCTGTACACACAAGGAGCGACATCATGTCCCATTGCCAAATCACACTCAGCGTCAACGCCGGGGTCGCCCTGCATCTGGGTGCCATGCGGGTCTGGTCCGACGCGCTCCACGACCGTCGGGTTGTGGGGTTCTCCACTGTCACCCCTGAGCGCTGGAACATTCTTCAGGCTCATCCGGACTTCGCCAGCCCGGATCTGCTCTTTTTCACCCACTGCCATCCGGACCATTACTCCCGCGCCCTGACAGAGCAGGTGATTGCCCGAAATCCGCAGGTGGCCCTGGTGCTGCCGGAGCAGGAGTTTGACCGCCAGCTGGTGCTGGCCGGTCCCAGCAGCCATCTCACCCTGGAGGGGCTGCACATGGACTTCATGCGCCTGACTCACGAGGGTGCACAGTACCGGGAGGTCCCCCACTACGGCTGTATCCTGGAATATGACGGTTTCCGGGTCCTGATCGCCGGAGACTGCGCCGTGGCGGACCCGCAGCTGCGGGATTTCATCGGCAGCCGCCCCATTGATCTGGCCCTTTTGAACTTCCCTTGGGTGACTCTTCGGAAGGGCCGTCACTTCATCGAACAGGCCATCCGGCCGGAGCATCTGGTGGTATACCATCTCCCCTTCTCCCACGATGACCGCTGGGGATATCGGAATGCCGCCGTCAAGGGTGCGGGCCAGCTCCAGGGGGTGCCGGATGTCCGGCTGCTGCTGGAGCCGTTCCAGCGGGAAATCCTGGCCTGACAGAAGCAAAAAGAGAGACGCGCCGGGCGCGTCTCTCTTTTTGCTTCTGCGGACGCTGTCTCAGTCCACATAAAATATTGTATCCAGCACCTGGTCCCGGGTGATGGTTCCGAAATAGTCCCGAAGGGGGAAGCGGTCCAGCACCGCCCCCACGTCCTCCCGCCGGAATGGCGTGCCCATCAGGGCGCCGGTCACCTCGTCCATGGGGCTGACAGCCAGAAAATCTCCGTAGAACACGATCTGGCGGATGATCCCCTGGTCCACCTCCACGCAGGGCTCCAGGGTGCCGCCGTCCCAGCGGCGCTTGTTCCGCAGGTTGTACTTGGGGGAACGGCCGAAGTTCCACTCCCAGGTGTCGTACTTGGTGCGCTTCAGCTCATCCACAGCAGCCAGTTCCTCATCTGTCAGGTGATCCTCCACCAGACCGCTACCAGCCAATGTTTTCTTCAGATAACTCCAGAAGGCGGGCATATCCATATCCGTCTTCAGGAACTCCCGGATGTTGCCGATCCGACTGCGCACGGATTTTGCGCTCTTGGACTCGAACTTTGCCGGGTCCACATTCAGCGCCCCGGACACCATGCCGGGGTTGGCGTCGAACAGCAGTGTCCCATGATACAGGAAGCGCCCGCGGAGCAGCCGCTGGGCTGTGCCGGACACCTTCCGCCCCTCCACCAGGATGTCATTGCGGCCGGAGGCCTCCGCCTGCAGGCCCAATCCCTGTAAGGCCTCCACAATGGGACGGGTGAACCGCTCCATGGTCAGCCGCTCCGCGTCTCCCACGTCGGTGATGAAGGAGTAGTTCAGGTTGCCCAGATCATGGTACACGGCACCGCCGCCGGTGGTGCGGCGCACCACATGGATTTGATGGGCCTCCACAAAGGCCCGGTTGATCTCACCCTCGGCGTTCTGGTTCTGCCCGATGACGATGGTGTTGTCGTTCTGCCACAGGAGCAGATACTCCCCCGACCGCCGGCTGCGGAGTACCGTCTCTTCAAACGCCAGATTGTAAAAAGGGTCCTGGGATCCGGTCTCCAAATAGTGAATCTCCTGACTCATAGCCGCCTCCTCTGCAAAAAGTGCCGGATGTTTTTTCTTATTGTATACCGTCCGGGCGGTCCCGGCAATGTGCAGAACCACCGAAAATGCCCGCCATCTTTCCGCTGCCCGGATGCGGGAGCGCCCGTTGCGGAATCGGACACAGCGGTCCGGGTTCGGCCCCGGGCCGCTGTGAGGGGAACGCATTTTTACCAGATGGCCTTGGTGTCCACGTCCTGCTTCAGCCGGGCGGCAAAATCCGCCACGGACATGGCGCCCAGATCCTCACCGGTCCGCAGGCGGACGGAGACGGTCTGGTTTTCCATATCCCGGTCGCCCACTACCAGCATATAGGGGATCTTCTCCAGGGTGGCCTCCCGGATCTTCTTGCCGATCTTCTCGTTGCGGCCGTCCACCTCCACCCGGAAGCCGGCGGCATCCAGCTGCTTTGCGATCTGATCGGCGTATTCCAGGGCGCGGTCTGTAATGGGCAGGACCTTCACCTGCACCGGGTTCAGCCACACCGGGAACGCGCCGGCAAAGTGCTCGGTGATGACGCCGATGAACCGCTCCACGCTGCCCAGAACCACCCGATGGACCATGACGGGGCGGTGCTTCTGGCCGTCCTCTCCGGTGTACTCCAGTTCAAACCGCTCCGGCAGCTGGCTGTCCAGCTGGATGGTGCCGCACTGCCAAGTGCGGCCCAGGGAATCGGCCAGATGGAAGTCCAGCTTGGGGCCATAGAAAGCGCCGTCGCCCTCGTTGACCTCGAAGGTCTTGCCCATGTCGGTGATAGCGTTTTTCAGGATGTCCTGGTTATGCTCCCACTCCTCCACAGTGCCGATGTGATCCTCCGGCATGGTGCTGAGTTCAATGGTGTAGCTGAGGCCGAAGGTGGAGTACACTTCGTCGAACAGGCGAACCGTCTCCTGGATCACGTCCTTCATCTGGTCCGGGGTCATGAAGATGTGGGCGTCGTCCTGGGTGAAGCAGCGGACCCGGAACAGGCCGTGGAGCGCACCGGACAGCTCGTGCCGGTGTACCAGGCCCAGCTCGCCCACCCGCAGGGGCAGCTCCCGGTAGGAGTGAGGCTCGCTGGCGTAGACCAGCATGCCGCCGGGGCAGTTCATGGGCTTGATGGCGTAATCCTCTTCGTCGATAACAGTGGTGTACATGTTCTGCTTATAGTGGTCCCAGTGGCCGGAACGCTCCCACAGCTGACGGTTGAGGATGATGGGGGTGGAGATCTCCACATAGCCGTACTTCTTGTGGACCTGGCGCCAGTAATCCAGCAGGGTGTTTTTCAAGGTCATGCCCTTGGGCAGGAAGAAGGGGAAGCCGGGGCCCTCGTCCCGCAGCATGAACAGGCCCAGCTCCCGGCCCAGCTTCCGGTGGTCCCGCTTCTTAGCCTCTTCGATCCGCTGGAGGTAGGCATCCAGCTCGTCCTTCTTCGGGAAGGCGATGCCGTAAATCCGCTGGAGGGTCTCCCGGTTGGAATCACCCCGCCAGTAGGCGGCGTTGCAAGCGGTGAGCTTGAGGGCGTTGCCCTTGATGCGGCCGGTGGAGTCCAGATGGGGGCCGGCGCAGAGATCCGTGAACTCGCCCTGCTTGTAGAAGGAGATATGGGCGTCTGCGGGCAGGTCGTTGATAAGCTCCACCTTGTAGGGCTCTGCCTTCTCCTCCATGAACTTCAAAGCCTCCTCCCGGGGCAGCTCGAACCGCTCCAGCTTCAGCTTCTCCTTGCAGATCTTCCGCATCTCTGCCTCGATCTTCTCCAGGTGCTCCGGCGTGAAGGCGAAGGGGGCGTCCAGGTCGTAGTACCAGCCCTCGTCGATGGAGGGGCCGATGGCCAGCTTCACCTCCGGCCACAGGCGCTTCACGGCCTGGGCCATCACGTGGGAGCAGGTGTGCCAGTAGGTCTGGCGGTACGCCGGATTCTCAAAGGTAAACTCGTTGTTCTTCACTTCTTCAGACATGGTTGATCCTCCTTTTGTTCAAGGGGCAGAAAACAAAAATCCCACCCCTGAAAAATCAGGGGTGGGATACAAAATCGTATTCCACGGTTCCACCCTGCTTGCATCCCCGGAGGGATGCCGCTCGTGTCCTCTATAACGGGAGGTCCCGTCCCAGCCTACATATCGGTGGGCGGCTCCAAGGCGGTGGCTGTGTTCCGGGATCCGGCAGGGTCCGCTTTCAGCCAGCGGCGGTCCCTCTCTGCTGTCGAGTCCCGGACAGCGTCCTTTTCAATGCTTTTTTCAGTAAAAATAAATATATCACGGGCCTTTTTCCTTGTCAAGTGGGAGAACCTGCCTTTTTCCGGACGTCGGTTCCCTCTGTCTTTACAGGCCGGGCCAGAGGATGTCCCGGGCCACCGGTGTGTAGAACAGCCGCTCCACTTCCTCCCGTCGCCGGGTCTGCCCCAGGATCCACATGAGCTTGGCCACCACGGCCTCCGTGGTCATGTCGTAGGCCTCCAGCACCCCCAGATCGCTTTTGAGGCGGTAGCCCACGTGATACACCCCCAGGTCGCTGCCCTCATTCTCCACCTGGGTGGTGAGAACGACGACCCGCCCCGCCTCCATCCAGCGGCGGACGCAGTCGTAAAAGCCGCCCGCCTCCGGCAGGCCGCCCACGCCGAAGCTCTCGATAATCAGGGCGTCGTTCCGCTCCAGCAGGAAGTCCGCCGCATCCCGCCCGGTGCCGGGCACCAGCTTCAGCAGGGCCACCCGCGGGTCCAGGCGGTCGTAAAACACCGGGGCCTCCCGGCAGTCCTGGCGGATGTACCGCAGCAGCACGCCGTCCCGCAGGACGCCCAGCTCCGGGTGATTGATGCTGGAAAAGGCCTGGAAGCTCTTGGAGCGGGTCTTCTTGGCCCGGGTCCCCAGGATCACCCGGCTGTTGAACACGATAGAGACCCCCGGCAGGTCCTCCGCCGCGCAGCGGAAGGCGTCCGCCAGATTTGTCTTGGAATCCGTGGAATCAAATCCGATGGGTCTCTGGGCGCCGGTCAGCACAATAGGCTTAGGACTACCCTGGATCAGATAGCTCAGGGCCGCCGCCGTATACGCCATGGTGTCCGTGCCGTGGGTGATGACAAAGCCGTCATAGCAGCCGTAGTGGTCCCGGATACAGGCGGCGATCTCCAGCCAGTGAGCCGGGGTCATGTTGGTGCTGTCCAGGTTCAGCAGCTGGAGGCAGTCCACGCCGCAGATGTCCGAGATCCCGGGAATATGGGAGAGCAGCTGCTCCGTGGTCAGCTCCGGCGCAAGGCCGCTGTCCGTCACGTCCGAGGCGATGGTGCCGCCAGTGCCGATCAGCAGAATCTTCTTCATCTCATTCATTTCATCCGCTCCTCCGCTCACCCCAGATCCCGGTGGTCCAGCGCTGCCAGGCCGAACCGGGCCGCCAGGTCGATCTCCGCCCGTTCCGCTTCCGTCTCCGCCTGCTTCCGCCGCTGGCGCAGCTCCCGGAGAAACAGGCCCCGGAGGGAGTCCTCCTCCGCCCGCCGCCACAGGTCCTCCGCCATACGGGTGCGGTCCCGGACCTCCAGGGCGTAAAACCGGTCCGCCAGCGCCTCCTGGATGGCCGCGGCGCCAGCGCCGCCCTCTCCGGTCTCGCCGGTGAGGAGGATGCGGTACAGGTCCCCGGCCGTCTCCGGCGGCAGAGCTGCCTCCACGGCGGCCCGGGGCTCTTTTCCGGTGACGTCCACCTCTAAAACCTCATACCGGTGCCGGGCAAAGGGCACAAAGGTCAGGGAGACCTCTCCGCCGTCGGAGATCGTCCCCTCGTAAAAACCTTTCTCCCCCAGCTCGTCGAACCCCCGGCCCTCCGGACAGCCGGGCCAGGCGCAGACCGTCCGCCCCAGTGTCAGGGGCGCCGTCCGCTTGTGGACGTGGCCCAGTGCCAGATAGCAGAGGCCGCTGGCCGCCGCCTCTTCCCGGCGGATGGGGCCGTACCGCGCCTCCGCCCCGTCCAGCTCCCCATGGAGCAGGCCGATGTGACACTTTCCGTCTGCCGGGGCGGTGAAACCCGCCAGCAGGCTCTCCGGCTGTTCCGGGCCGGAGAATGCCGCCCCGTGGATCACCAAGTTCCGCTCCGGCACCTCCACGGCCGTGAGCCTGTTCTCTTTGAATACGTACACATTCTCCGGCCAGTCCACCGTCTCCCAGGGACTGCCGGGTCCGTACCAGTCGTGGTTGCCGGGGGAGATGAACACCCTGGCCCGCATCTGTCCCAGAGCGGCGGCCAGCTGTTCCCCCGTCTCCCGGAAGGGGCTGGCGCTGTCGAACAGATCCCCCGCCAGCAGCACCAGATCGATGCCGTGTTCCTTCACGTAGTCCGCCAGACGGAGAGCCAGTTCCCGGCTCTCCCGGCGGCGGGCC
>NZ_KI271709.1:13822-18537 GCF_000469445.2 Oscillibacter sp. KLE 1745
CGGCGGCGGGCCGCCGCCTGTCCGGGCGGCAGGGCGCCGAAGGCGCTGTCCAGGTGGAAGTCCGCGCCGTGCAGAAACCGGATCATCCCTGCTCCTCGGGCCGCCAGCCCTTGCACACATCCACCCACGCGGCAAAGTTGGAGGCGTACCGCTCCAGCTCGTCGCAGGTCATCTCCACGGCGCTGTTGCTGCTGCCTGCGGCGGGGAACACCGTCTCGAACCGCTTCATGGACACATCCAGGTACACCTTCACATCCTCCGGCAGGGCAAAGGGGCACACGCCGCCCACGTCGTGGCCGATCAGCTCGTGGGCCTCCTCATGGGTCAGCATTTTGGCCTTGGTGTGGAACTGGGCCTTGTAGCGGCTGTTGTCCACCTTGGCGTCCCCCGCCACCACAATGATGATGGGCTTGTCCTCCACCTTGAAGCTAAGGCTCTTGGCAATGCGGGCGCCCTCCACACCCACGGCCACCGCCGCCAGCTCCACCGTGGCGGAGGAGACATCGAACTCCCGGATTCGCTCTTCGATGCCGAGGGGCTTGAAATATGCTCTGACTTTTTCAATGGACATGATGGTTCGTTCCTCTCTATCTGAAATTTTAACCAGCCGGTTTGAAATCGTCCCGGTCACCGTACGTCGATCCGCTCCACGGCGGTGCACAGTCCGGTGGCGCTGTCCAGCGTGAAGATGGCCCCCTGGAGCTTGGCGGGTCCCTCCGGCGCCCGGTAGCGGCCCGGAAGGCCGCCCAGGAATCCCTCCACGGACTGCCGGGGGTCGATGCCCAGCACCGACTCGATGGACCCGGTCATTCCCAAATCCGTAATATAGCCCGTGCCTCTGGGACACACCCGCTCGTCGGCGGTGGGCACGTGGGTATGGGTCCCCCACAGGGCGGACACCCGCCCGTCCAGATAGTAGCCCATGGCCAGTTTCTCACTGGTTGCCTCCGCGTGGAAGTCCACCAGGGTGAAGTCCGCCGCGTCTCTCTCCAGCAGCCGGTCCGCCGCCGTGAAGGGGTTGTCCGCCCCCCAGGCCAGGTCGCACCGGCCGATCAGGTTCAGCACCCGGATCCGGACGCCGCCCAGGTCGTAAACACCGCAGCCCCGGCCCGGGGCCCGGCCGGTGTAGTTGGCGGGCCGCAGCAGCCAGGGCGCGTCCTCCAGGAAATCCGCAATCTGGCTCTTGCCGAAGGCGTGGTTCCCCAAGGTCACCACGTCGGCACCGGCGTCGTAGATCCGCTCCGCCTGGTCGCGGGTCAGCCCCACTCCGGCGGCATTCTCGCCGTTCACCACCGTGAAGTCGATGGTCTTCCACTTCTGGAGGGGCCGCAGGTGCCGCTCCAGATGGCGGAGGCCGGGCTCCATCACCACGTCGCCCACTGCCAGAATGTGATACAGCATAGCGCGCCTCCCGTCTTTACAATCTAATGTGTTAGTATACCAAAAACCATCCCGCTTGCAAAGAAAAACCGAAAATTTTTCCGCCGCCGTTGCGTTTCCTCCAGTCATCCCTTATAATGATTCCGGACACTATAAGAAATTCTGATTGCTGGAGGGATGATCCATGGCGGTCAAGCTGGAGCTGTACCGAGTGTTCAAAGAGGTGGCGGAGACGGGCAACATCTCCCTGGCGGCAAAAAACCTCTACATCTCCCAGTCGGCGGTGAGCCAGTCTATCAAGCAGCTGGAGACGGCGCTCCAGGCCCGCCTGTTCGCCCGCAGTCCCCGGGGCGTCTCCCTCACCTGGGAGGGGCAGATGCTCTACCAGTATGTCCGCAGCGCCCTGGGGCTGCTGGCCACAGGGGAGGACAAGCTGTCCCAGGCCCAGCAGCTGTTGCTGGGCACCCTGACCATCGGCGCCAGCGACACTGTCACCAGCTTTTTCCTGACGCCATATTTGGAGGCCTTCCACCGCCAGCACCCGGGCATCCGGCTGAAGATTGTCAGCGGCCGCAGCGCCAAGGTGCTGAGCATGCTGAAATCCGGCGCTGTGGACATCGCCTTCGCCTCCTCCCCCACGGACCCCGCCGCGCTGCATACCTGGTCCTGCTTCGCCACCCACTCCGTCTTTGTGGCGGGCAGCGGCTACGACTGTGACTTCGACCACGTGTACACCCGGCAGGAGATCGCGGAGTTCCCCCTGATCCTGCTGGAGCGCAAGGCCAGCAGCCGGGTGTTTCTGGAGCAGTACTTTCTGCAAAGCGGTATCACCCTGACGCCGGAAATCGAGCTCTCCTCCCGGAGCCTCCTGGTATCCCTGGCCCGGATCGGCCTGGGGGTGGCCGGTGTGACGCTGGAGTTTGTGCAGAAGGCCCTGGACAGCGGGGACATCCGCCTGCTGAAAACCGACTTCACCATTCCCGCCCGCAGCGTGGACATGTGCACCCTGCGGGACGTGACGCCCACCGCCGCGGCCTCCGCCTTTATGGAGATGGTCCGGCAGGACGCCCGGTGACGGCCATGGAACAGCTGTTTCTGATCCTGGAGCTGGTTGGGACGCTCGCTTTTGCCGCCTCCGGCGCCATCACCGGCCTGAAAAAGAACATGGACGTTTTCGGCGTCTGCATCCTGGGCCTCACCACCGCAGTGGGCGGCGGCGTCATCCGGGACCTGCTCTTGGGCATCACGCCGCCGGGCACCTTCCAGGATCCCATCTACGCCGTGGTGGCCCTGCTGACCTCCCTGGTGCTGTTTCTGCCCCGCATCCGGCGGCTCCTCATGTGGGACCAGCGGCTCTACGACTTGGTGCTGCTGATTATGGACTCCGCAGGCCTTGGCATCTTCACCGTGGCGGGCATCCGCATCGCCTATGAACACGCGGCCCGCCCCACCCTGTTCCTGCTGGTGTTTGTGGGCGTGGTTACCGGCGTGGGCGGCGGCGTGCTGCGGGACGTGCTGGCCGGGGACACGCCCTACATTTTCGTCAAGCATGTCTATGCCTCCGCCTCCCTGGCCGGGGCGCTGGCCTGCGTGGTCCTCTGGCCCCTGGCGGGAGAGATGGCCGCCATGCTCTGCGGCAGTGCGCTTGTGGTCGCCGTCCGCATCCTCTCCGCCCACTTCCGCTGGAACCTGCCTCACGCCCATGACTGAACAAACGGCCTCTCCGGATCGGGAGAGGTCGTTTTCTGTCCGGGGGACTCTTTTACAGGCCGTCAATGTTCGAGCCCGGATCCGCCGCTTTTCCCACGCCGCCCAGTGGAGATGCCAGGTTCTCTTCTCCATCTCTGCCATCCATGCCGGGATCGTATCTATACCCTCCGCCTTCCTGACAAAATAAACAGAAATTGAAATCAGGTTTCTAAGCAGCGGAAATGGGCACTCTGTTGCAAAAGAGGGTTGTGCTGTCCCAGTTTTTTTGATATACTAGATTGGTTTTCGGCCATTTCGGGCGGTCTTTCCGCCGAATGGCCCTGCACAACAGTTCACCAAGCAAAGGAGCGCGTATATGAAGCAGAAAAAAATTCCTCTCTCCCTCCAAATCTTTCTGGCGCTGGGGCTAGGCATCGCGGTCGGCATGGCCTTCACGGGAAATCCCACCTTTGCCGTCAGCTATATCAAGCCCTTCGGCACCATTTTCCTGAACCTGCTGAAGTTCGTGGTGGTGCCCATCGTCTTTTTCTCCATTCTCTCCGGCATCATCTCCATGAGCGATATCCGCAAGGTGGGTTCCATCGGCGTCAAAACGCTGGTGTATTATACCTGCACCACTGCCGGGGCCATCGTGCTGGCCATGTTCCTGGCCAACCTGTTCAAGGGCTTCTTCACGGTCATCAACCCCACCGGTGTCACCTTTGAGCCCGGTGAGACCGCCAGCTTCATGGACACGCTGGTGGACATCTTCCCCTCCAACATCATCGCCCCCTTTGCCAACGCCTCCATGCTGCAGGTGATCGTGGCGGCGCTGCTGTTCGGCTTCGGCATCCTGGCCGCCGGAGAGAAGGGACGGCCCGCAGCGGCGCTGGTCGACAGCCTTACAGAGGTCTGCATGAAGGTCATGGACATCATCCTGCGCCTCTCCCCCATCGGCGTGTTCTGCCTGATCCTGCCGGTGGTGGCGGAAAACGGTCCCCAGATCCTGGGCAATCTGGGCCTGGTGCTGCTGTGCGCCTATATCGGGTACTTCCTCCACGCCGTCATCGTCTACTCTGCCACGGTAAAGGCCCTGGGCGGCGTGAGTCCGCTGGCCTTCTTCAAGGGGATGTTCCCGGCCATGGCCATGGCGTTCTCCTCTGCCTCCTCCGTGGGCACCCTGCCTTTGAACCTGGAGTGCACGGAGCGGCTGGGCGCCCGGCGGGACATCGCCAGCTTCGTCCTGCCCCTGGGCGCCACCATCAACATGGACGGCACCGCCATCTACCAGGGCGTGTGCGCCGTGTTCATCGCCACCTGCTACGGAGTGGACCTGACCCTGGGCCAAATGATCACCATTGTGCTCACCGCCACCCTGGCCTCCATCGGAACCGCGGGTGTCCCCGGCTCCGGCGTGGTGATGCTGACCATGGTGCTGGAGAGCGTGAATCTGCCGGTGGCAGGCATCGGCCTGGTCATCGGCGTGGACCGCATCTTCGACATGGGCCGCACCACGGTGAACATCACGGGCGACGCTGCCTGCGCCCTGGTGGTCTCCAACCTGGAGAAAAAAGCGGAGGCCCGACGGGCTGCCCGCAGGCCCCGGGCCTGACCCCAGCCGAAAACGAGCGCGGCGCGGAACAAAT
>NZ_KI271710.1:0-5516 GCF_000469445.2 Oscillibacter sp. KLE 1745
GCCCCGCAGGTCCACCAGGGCCCCCGCCGCCATGGCCGCAGCCGTGCCTACCTCCGCCTGGCAGCCGCCGGAGGCGCCGGAGATGAACGCCCGGTAGCCAACCACCGCGCCGATACCGGCAGCCACATACAGCGCCCGGACGATGGCCTCCTCATCCACGGTGCCCCGGCGGTACAGCGGCACCAGCACCGCCGGCAGCACGCCGCAGGCCCCCGCCGTGGGTGCCGCCACGATCCGGTGCATGCAGGCGTTGGACTCCGCCACGCACAGGGCCGTGGCGATCACCTCCTGCAGATAGGGGCCGCAGAGCGTCTCCTGCTGGGCGGCGTAGTCCCACATCCTCTGGGCGTCGCCCCCCACTAGGCCGCTGACGCTGCGCCGGTCCGCCCGGTAGGTGTCCACGGACTCCACCATGGCCCGCCAGGTGGCGTGCATCTTCTCAAAGGAGGCCTCCGCCGTCACCTGCCGCTCCTCCACGTCCGTATCCCGCACCACCTGCCAGAAGGGCTTCCGCCCCGCCTGGATCTTGTCGAAGATCTCCTGCATGGAATCCAGAGCCATTTCAGTCTTCCTCCTTCTCGTAGTAGGTGGCGCCCAAGACGCCGTAGAGCGCCTGGATACGCTCCAGGGCATCCGCCGGGATCTTCTGGTCCGTCTCCACCACCGTCAGGGCAGCGCCGCCCCGGCGGTCCCGGTTCAGGCTCATGTTGGCGATGTTCACCCCGCTGACGGAGAGCTCATTGAGAATCCGGGACAGCTCTCCGGCCACGTCCTGGTGGCGGACCACCAGGGTGTTGAAGATGCCGGTGAAGCTCACCTCCACTCCATCCAGCCGATCCACCCGGATGCGGCCGCCGCCGGTGGAGGCCGCCTGCAGCTCCAGCTTCCGCCCGTCGGCACTCTCCACCGTCAGCACCGCCGTGTTGGGGTGGGCATCCCGCAGACGGGCCGTGTGGAAGTGGAATTCCAACCCCTGGTTGGCGGCGATCTCAAAGCTCTGAGGAATGCCCAGATCGTCCGGCTTCATCCCCAGGAGGCCCGCCACCAGCGCCCGGTCCGTGCCGTGGCCTCGGCCGGTATCGGCAAAGGAGCCGTGGAGGCCGATGTCCGCCCGCACCACTTCCGCCCCCAGCAGGGTCCTGGCCATGCGGCCGATCCGCACCGCCCCTGCTGTATGGGAGCTGGAGGGGCCCACCATCACAGGGCCCAGAATATCAAAGATGTCCAGCATATCCGTGTTCCTCCCGGTGATCCGAAATTGCTCTCAGCGTATCACATCCTCCCCGTTTCCGCAAGAAGTTTTCCCGGGAAAGTTGACCTTTCTCCCGCCGTCCTTTATACTGGGAGCAGAAAGGAGCGTGACCGCCATGTCCTCTTTGCTGCTGCGCAATCTGCGGACCATCCTCACCTGTGATGACGGCGACGCCGTGCTGGAGCACGCCGACCTCTATTGCGAAAACGGCATCATCCGCGGTCTGGGCCCAGACCTGCCCCAGACCGCAGACACTGTGATCGACGGGTCCCATTACTGGTGCTATCCCGGCCTCATCAACACCCACCACCACCTGTATCAGGTGTTCTCCCGGAACCTGCCCCAGGTGCAGAATCTGGAGCTGTTCGACTGGCTCACCGCCCTGTATGAGATCTGGAAGGGCCTGGACGAGCAGGTGGTGCGTCTCAGCTCCCTCACCGGCATGGGGGAGTTGCTGAAGCACGGCTGCACCACCTGCTTTGACCACCACTATGTCTTTCCCGCCGGATGCGGAGACCTGATCGGCGCCCAGTTCGCCGCCGCGGAGGAGCTGGGGATGCGGATGTTCGCCTCCCGGGGCAGCATGGACCTCTCCCGCAAGGACGGCGGCCTGCCGCCGGACAGCGTGGTCCAGACGGTGGACGCCATCATGAAGGACTCCGCCCGGGTGATCGAGGCGTACCATGACCCGTCCTTCGGATCCATGCGGCAGGTGGCCCTGGCCCCCTGCTCCCCCTTCTCCGTCAGCGGAGAGCTGCTGCGGCAGAGCGCCATCCTGGCCCGGCAGTACGGCGTCCGGCTCCACACCCACCTGTGTGAGACGAGGGACGAGGAGCACTACACCCTGGAGCACTACGGCGTCCGGCCGCTGGAGTACATGGCATCTCTGGGCTGGACAGGCCCGGATGTGTGGTACGCCCACGGCATCCACTTCAACGACGAGGAGCTGCGGGAGCTGGCCCGCACCGGCACCGGCGTGGCCCACTGCCCCATCAGCAACATGAAGTTGGCCTCCGGCGTCGCCCGGGTGCCGGAGATGCTGGCGCTGGACGTCCCGGTGGGATTGGCGGTGGACGGCTCCGCCAGCAACGACGGGTCGTCCCTGATGGAAGAGCTGCGGGTGTGCTACCTGCTCCACCGGCTGACCTCCAGCGAGAAGGCCCCCTCCGGGTATCAGGTGCTGAAGATGGCCACCCGGGGCAGCGCCCGGCTGCTGGGCCGGGAGGACATCGGGCAGCTGGCCGTGGGCAAGTGCGCGGACTTCTTCCTGGTGGATTCCCGCCGGCTGGAGCTGGTGGGCGGCGCGTACAGTCCCGCCGACGTGCTGGCCACGGTGGGCCTCCGCGGCCCGGTGGACTGCACGGTGGTGAACGGCCGGGTCGTGGTGAAGGAGGGGCATCTCGTCACCATCGACGAGGAAAAAACCGCCGCCGACGCCCAGAAGGCCTGCGGGGCGTATCTGGCAAAGGCGTAAAAAGAGCCGCTGCATCGGTTGATGCAGCGGCTTTCGCCTTATATTATCAGTTTCGGGAACCCGGCCTCTGTTCACGGCAGCCGAATACACAACCGCAAAGGTCCGTTGTCAACGTCTCAGGAAATGAATCGACGGATAAACTCACGCAGGGCAGCTTCTTCCGCTTCGGACAGATTGGGAAGCCGGATGACGACTCCATCCTCCAGACCGGCCAGATTGTCCAGTGTTGTCCCCAGTACCACCGCCAGCTTTCTCGCTGTCTCCAGAGATGGGGATTGAACATTGTTTTCGTAGCGATAAATACTTCCTTTGGTGACGCCGACGCGTTTCCCAAGCTCCTCCTGAGAGAGGTGTTTATTTTCCCGCAGTTTCCGGAGCCGAAGCCCGAAATCGAATACCTGTCCACTTCCCATATCCATGCACCTCATGGGCTTTATTATATGGGATGAATGTAATCTAATACGTTTATTTATATTCTAAAAAATAATCGTTTTTGTTGACTTTTTCTGACCGACGTGCTATCCTTTTTTCATCACTTCCGCAAGGAGATGGGGCAATGATATGTGAAACAGGCCATATGCGAAAATTGGATGAGTTGGGGCGGATCGTCATTCCCATCGATCTGCGCCGGGCTATGTTGTTGGATGAAGGAGACAGCGTCTCTTTTTCTCTGGATGAAGCATCTCACGCGGTGATCCTCCGCAAGAAGGAACCATCCTGCATCTGCTGCCATGCTGCGGATTCTCTCAGGCAGCTCCCCCATGGGATCTATGTGTGCGAAAGCTGTCTTGCGCAGCTGTCCTGAAAAAATCCAGGCGCCGGACCGCGGGTTTCCGCAGTCCGGCGCTTGTGTCAGTTCTCTTTCCATCGCCCCAGTGTGGGCAGAAGGCTCCGCATATAGGCGCGGCACGCCTCCGGATCCGTCCGGCCCAGGGGCATGTGGGGCAGGCAGTGCTCCACCATCTCCTCCATGGTGCAGTCCTGGGCAAAGCCCTCTCCATCCCAGCACCACATGCAGTACTGCTCATTGAAGCTGCCATCCGTATTTTTGGCCAGGATGTCATCGTTCAGCGGCATTCCACAGCTCTGGCAGACCAGGGTCCGGGGACTGCCCAGCAGGGTGTTGATGGACACACCGAACAGCCTTGACAGCGCCTGGAGCGTCTCCACCTCCGGGATCGTCTCTCCCCGTTCCCAGCGGCTCACTGCCTGCCGGGTGACAAACAGCCGCTCCGCCACCTCGCTCTGGGACAGACCCGTCCGCTGCCGCAGCTGGGCGAACACCTCTTGAAACTCCATTCCCATCACCTCGGGACCAGTCTATCACAGCAGGGCAGCGGCGTAAAGCAACCGTCGGTTGCCTGCCGCTCACGCGGCGGCGGGCGCCGTCTCCGCAGGCAGGGGCGGCACCTGGAAGCGGAAGTAGTCGTAATTATAGGTGCGGTTGGGCTCCACCTCGTCCCCAAAGCGCAGCTGGATCAGCTCGCTGACCGTCACCAGCTGGTAGCCCTGCTCCAGCAGCCAGGGCACCAGGACCTCCGTGGCCGCCACCGTGCTCTCGTAGATGCTGTGGAGCAGGATCACCTGTCCGTCCAGATTCCCGGCGTTCTCCACGCCGGTCACCACCTTGTCCGCGTCCTTGGAGCGCCAGTCCTCCGTGTCGATGGACCAAGTGACGATGCTCCGGCCGGAGGTGGTCTTCAGCGTCTTGTTCATGGAGCCATAGGGCGGCCGCAGCAGCGCGGGCGTGGTCCCCAGCACCTCCTGAAACAGCGCGTCCGCCGCGGCCTGATCCGCCTGCTGGGCGGCCTGATCCATCTTGCCCAGGTTTGCGTGGCGGTAAGAGTGGCTGCCGATCTCGCAGCCCATGTCCGCCGCCCGGCGGACTGCCTCCGGCGCCTTGGGGAGATTCCGCGCCACTTCGAAGAAGGTAGCCACCGCGCCGTGCTCCTCCAGAATATCCAGGATCTGGTCCGTGTAGACCGCGTGGGGACCATCGTCAAAGGTCAGGGCCACCATGGGGCGCGTGGGATCCACCACCCGCTGGGGCTCCGGCAGCGTCTCCACGGGAGTTCCGCCGCCCTCTTCCGGGGAGGGCTCCGAAGCATTCTCCCCGCCTGCCTCCTGGCTGTCCGGGAGGAGCTCCGGCATCTCGCCGGGAGCGGGGAGAACCTGAGCCGGGGGCGCCTCTGACACCAAATGCTCCGGCGGGGTCTTGGCGGGGGTCACAATGGTGCCGCAGGAGCTCAGCAGCAGGCAGGACAGCAGAAGGGAAACCAGTCGTTTCATGATGGGATACCTTTCTTTCATCTCTTGTTTGAGTCTATCATACGGAATGCCCCGGGAAAAATCGGGTCAAAACGGATACAAAAAGGTCAAAAAGAGTGACAAAAGAAACGAAGAGTGACAAACGCCGGAGCGGGAAAGGTCCCGCTCCGGCGTTCTTTACATCCGCTGGTCCTTGCCCTCCGCGTACCAGAGGTTCCAGGTCCGGCGGTAGACCTCTGCCGCCTGCTCCGAATGGCAGACCATCCGCACCCGCTCCGGCAGGGCATGGTCCGCCAGGAAGTCCATGATGGCCCGCAGGGCCACGGTGGCCGCCAGCGGCAACGGATACCCGTAGACTCCCGTGGATATGGAGCAGAAGTCCAGGGTGCGGATGCTGTGGGCCTCCGCCAAAAGCAGGCAGCTGCGGTAGCAGGAGGCCAGCAGGGCCGCCTCCCCCTGCTCCCCGCCCTGCCAGACGGGACCCGGCGTGTGGATCACATACCGGGCCCGCAGGCGGTAGCC
>NZ_KI271710.1:5616-20400 GCF_000469445.2 Oscillibacter sp. KLE 1745
GCCCGCCGTCAGCTTGGCCCGCCCCCGCTCGCAGCCCCCCAGCGTCCGGCACTCCGCCAGCAGCTCCGGCCCCGCCGCCGCGTGGATGGCCCCGTCCACCCCGGCGCCGCCCAGCAGCGTGGGATTGGCCGCGTTGACAATGGCCTCCGCGTCCGAACGGGTGATATCTCCCACCAGAATGGAAAAGCGATCCATAGCCGTCCTCCTGTTCCCCTGTGCCGTCCCGACACATCTCGTCTCTTAACAGTATATCTCCCGCCGGAAAAAAAGCAAGCCCGGATCCGGGCTTGTCCCGCGTGGCTTCCTGCGGTATAATTTGCCCGTGAACAACCACCTGTGCCCGGCGTTCTGCCGCCGGGAGAAAGGAGTCCCTATGGCAAAACAGGTCCCCTCCTACACTGGGACGCTGCGCAATCACTCCCTGACCATCCCCGCCTGCGTCAGCGAGTGCAGCGGCATCCGTATTTTCGGCCGGCGCATCAAGTCCCTGGCCTTTTCCACCGATGTAGCCATCATCAAGAACATCAACGCGGACGCCATCATCGCCGTCTATCCCTTCACGCCCCAGCCGGTGATCTCCCAGGCCATCATCAGCGTGTCCGACGTGCCGGTATTCGTGGGCGTGGGCGGCGGAATCACCACCGGCTCCCGCTCCGTCCGGCTGGCCATCCAGTCCGAGCACCAGGGTGCCTACGGCGTGGTGCTGAATGCCCCCACCTCCGACGATGTCATCCGCCAGATCAAAAAGGTGGTGGACATTCCCGTGGTCATCACGGTGGTCTCCGCTCACACGGACATCGGCAGCCGCCTGGAGGCGGGAGCCGACTTTCTCAATGTCTCCGGCGCCGCCGCCACGCCGGAGATCGTGGCGGAGATCCGCCGGGACTTCCCGAAGGTTCCCATCATCGCCACCGGCGGCCCCACAGAGGAGTCGATCCTCCGCACCATCCAGGCCGGAGCCAATGCCATTACATACACCCCGCCCTCCAACGGCGTGCTGTTCGCCCGTATCATGAACCAGCACCGGAAGGCGCTGTGAGGTCATGGCGAAAATTTTTTTGAGGCGACGGGGTTGACAAACGTCCGTCCAGGCGGTTATAATGACGGCGAATCGGTAGGTGAGGCTACCACGGGGATTCGGAATCATCCAAAGACTGCTGCCGCACAGTTGTGGAGACACAACCAGCTGGTCAACAGGCCGCGTCGACAACAAGGCGCCGCTTAACGCAGTTGCTACGCCCCGTGAAGCTAAAGCTTGGACGAAGACGCCCATTGTGTGCAGCTCTCCCTGCCGGATTTCCGGCAGGGATTTTTTTGCTGCGGAAAAGCACGGCCAAAAATTCAAACGCGCCATTTCCCCGTCCCTTCGGGGCAGCTGGAAAGGATACGCAAAACCTCACACAGCCGATGTTCCTAACGCGCGAACGCGCATAGAGTTTTATGCAGAAAGGAGGTGCGGACCATGGAAAGCGCCAGTCAGCCACCCAGACAATACAGACGAAAGCGAGGTAACGACTATGACCATGTTCAACAAGGATCAGATCTTTCAGCTTTTGGAGAGCCGGGACGGCGAGGCGCTACGCGCCCTTTGGCAGGGCCGCGGTGCCGTGGACATCGCCGCCCTCCTGGACTCCGTGGAGGACAGTGCCCGGCAGGCGGCGGTGTTCCGCACGCTGCCCAAGGACCTGGCGGCAGATGTGTTCTCCTATCTCCCCGGTCCCACTCAGGCCACCCTGGCCCGCTCTTTCGCGGACGGGGAGCTGCAGCAGATTTTTGACGCCCTGCATCTGGACGACGCGGCGGATTTTCTGGAGGAGCTTCCCGCTAACCTGGTGACCCGCATCCTCCGCTCCGCCAGCCCTCAGCGCCGTATGGCGGTAAATGCCCTGCTGCGCTATCCGGCGGACAGTGCCGGCAGCGTCATGACGCCGGAGTTTGTCTCCCTCCGGCCGGGCGATACGGTCCGGCAGGCGCTGGATACCATCCGCCGCACCGGAATCCACAAGGAGACGGTCTACACCTGCTATGTGCTGGAGCACCGGCAGCTGCTGGGCGTGGTGTCGGCCAAGGACCTGCTGACAGCCGCGGAGGATGCCGCTGTGGCGGACCTGATGGTCACGGATGTGGTATCTGTGGGTACGCTCACAGACCGGGAAGAGGCCGCCCGGCTCCTGGCGAAATATGACCTGCTGGCCTTGCCGGTGCTGGATGGAGAGGAGCGGATGGTGGGCATCGTCACCGTGGATGATGCCATGGATGTCCTGACGGAGGCCGCCGCAGAGGATCTCTCCATCATGGCGGCGGTGACGCCGGACGAGAAGCCCTACTTCGCCGCCTCCGCCTGGGAGCACGCCCGCCATCGGGTAGTGTGGCTGCTGATTTTGATGCTGTCCGCCGCCATCACCGGCTCTATCATCACCCGGTACGAGGACGCCATCTCCGCCGTGCCCCTGCTGGTGGCCTTTCTACCCATGCTGATGGACACCGGCGGAAACTGCGGCTCCCAGAGCGCCACGCTGGTGATCCGGGGACTGGCTCTGGAAGAGATCCGCCCCCGGGACGCGCTGCGGGTGATCCGCAAGGAGCTGGCGGTAGCCGCCATCGTCAGCGCCGTCCTAGCCGCGGCCAACGGCCTGCGGATCTACCTTCAGTACCATGACAGCGCCATCGCCCTGGTGATCTCCCTGTCCCTGGCGGCCACGGTGGTGCTGGCCAAGCTGGTGGGCTGTATGCTGCCCATTGCCGCCAAGCAGCTCCACATGGATCCGGCCATCATGGCCTCCCCCCTCATCACTACCATTGTGGATGCCGGGGCGGTGCTGATCTACTTCCAGGCCGCCGCCGCGCTCCTGCGCCTGCCCGTTTAAGGGTTCCGCCCGGTACGGGCGCAAAACAGGTGCCTGCCAGAAATCCGGCAGGCACCTGTTTCCCATTTTCGACTTTCACCGCAGGAAGATGCGTTTCCCGCCTCGGTAGGCCTTCACGACGCCGATCCGCTGGGCACTGGGAACGCGGCCCTGCAGCTCCCGGTGCAGCGCCTCCGCGTCTGCCGGGTCCACGGCCATGAGGAGGCCCCCAGCGGTCTGGGGATCATAGAGCAGGTCCTGTCTGCACAGCGCGGTCTCACCTGCATCCACGCCCACCTCCGCAAAGGCGCGGTTACGGTACATCCCCGCCGGCAGCAGACCCATGTTTGCAAACTCCAGCGCCTCCGGAATCAGGTCGATGGCGTCCACCTCCAGCTCCAGCTCCACATCGCTGCCCTGGGCCATCTCATAGCTGTGGCCCAGCAGGCCAAAGCCCGTTACATCCGTGCAGGCGTGGACGCGGTACTTCACCATGGCGTCCCGGGCGGACTTGTTCAGGGTGGTCATCAGTTCCTCTGCCAAAGCCCGCCCCTCGACCGACAGCATCTCCGCCTTCTGTGCAGTGGTGAGGACGCCAATGCCGATGGGCTTCGTCAGCAACAGCACGTCCCCCGGCCGGGCGCCGGAGTTGGTCAGCACCCGGTCCGGATGGACGAAGCCGGTGACCGCCAGGCCGTACTTGGGCTCGTCGTCCAGGATGCTGTGGCCGCCGGTGATGAGCGCCCCCGCCTCATACACCTTGTTATAGCCGCCTCGCAACAGCTGGTGCACCGCCTCTTTCGGCATGGACTCCGGCACGGCCATGATGTTCAGGCACAGCTTGGGCTCGCCGCCCATGGCGTACACATCGGAGAGGGCGTTGGTGGCCGCGATCTGTCCGAACAGGTACGGGTCGTCGGCAATGGGCGGGAAGAAATCCACCGTCTGCACCAGGGCCAGATCGTCGCTGACCTTATAGACCGAGGCGTCGTCGCTCTTGTCGAACCCCACCAGCAGATTGGGGTCCCGATGCACCTGGATGCCGTCCAGCAGCTGGGCCAGCACACCGGCCCCCACTTTGGCGCCGCACCCGGCACACTTGGCCAGCTTCGTCAGCTTGACATCATTTTCAGGCATGATTCTTCCTCCCGTTTCCTCAGTTTGATCGTCCCCGACAGGCTGCACCTAACCGGAATACCCACCTGCGCGGTCTTTCAGCGCTCCCGTCAGGTCCAAAATCGCCTCCAGCACACCGCCGCCAATGGCCAGGGCCTTGTCGCTGGCGGTATAGCAGTGCTCCACCTTGCAGCGGGGGTCGATGTCCCCGGCCTTCATCCCTTTGTGCACCGGGGTATCATCCGGCAGGATACCCCGCAGGACGCCGTCCAGGGTGCAGGTCATGGGCACGCCGTTCACCGTGGCGGCCACATCCCCCTGCCGCACCTGGGCGCCAATGTCCAGCAGCTGGTGAAACACGCCGTCCGCCGGGGCCCGCAGCACTCGTTCCCCGGCAAAGCCGCCGATGAGCCCCGGGATCCCGGTATTGGGCAGCGCACTGCCCGCATGGATCACCCGGCCCAGCGTGTGGCCCCGCATGGTCTCCACCACCGCGTGACAGTCCACCCCGGCAGTGAAGCCCGGCCCCACGCCGATGACCACCGGGGCATCGGTGATCCGGGTGCCCAGATTCCGCTTGGCCAGGATGGCGTCCACCACCGCGTCCGGCTTCAAAACTGGGATACAGATCCCCTCCGGGTCCGCCAGCACCGGGACTACATTCTCTTGCAAAAGGGCCATAGCCGCCTCCGGTGTCTCCGCCCGGCGGGCGGTGACATCCTCCACCTTTGTCTCTCCCAACACGATGGCCTGGGAGAAGGCTACGGTCCGCCGGATGGCAGTTGGGGCCGGTATATCGGTCATAATCACCGATATATGCGCCCTTTTCAGCCGAAGAGCAATACCGGTGGCCAAATCACCGGCGCCTCGGATGATTACCAGCATAGAAAATACTCCCTCCTCCACAGACTGCCGGCCAGAACCGGACAGTCCATCAGGCGCGCCAGGGCCCTGGCATCTGCCAGATTCCACAGCGTCTCCACCTGATTGACATAAACTTTCGTGTGCAGATCTTCGGATCGAAGCACCCTCGCCTCGGCCTCCGGCGTGGCCTCCGCCGCCTCCGGCACCCCCGCAAGAAGCGCGTACCGCTCCGGCCGGTGAGCGGCCGCAGCGATGGGACGGCCGAAGCCGGAGGCCCCCACCACGCAGATGGTCTGATTGGCCTCAGTTGGGATCACCGGCTCGTGGGGGGCGTGCGCCTTCAGGGGACGGCGGGCAGCGCCGTCCGCCTCCACCAGAATGTAGTCGAATTGCTCCGCCAGCACCGCCATGGGCGTCTCTGGGGCCGTCAGCTTACCCGTTCCCGGTTCGTCTGTCCCGGCACACAGCAGCTGATGCGCCCTGCGCAGTTCGTCCAGCTCCGCCGCTGTCCGGGCGCAGGGCAGGTCCGAAAACGGGAGAATCTTGGTGGTGGTGCACAGCAGGACCGGATGCTGTCCGGCCAGCTCCTCGCCCAGGGTCCGCAGGAGAGTGGTCTTTCCCCCGCCGCCGATGACGGCAGTGACACCGGGACGGATATCCAGCAGCTGGGAAAGGGTCATGGCGCATTCTCCCTCTATCGTTCTTCTTTTCATAGAATAGCACCTCCTCCGTTCCTCGTCAAGCAAGTCCGCCGGGACTGCCTGTTTTTCAGGCTTTTGGCAGTGTGCAACTGCCAGTTGCCAAATTTTCAGGTCCCCTTGGTGGACTTTTGCCCACTCTCCCACTATACTGGAACCACAAAGGAGGGCGCGGTATGAGCCTTGGAACCAACATCAGCCGCCTGCGGGCGGAGAAACGCCTGTCTCAGGGGGACCTGGCGGAAGTGCTGGAGGTGAGCCGCCAGTCCGTCAGCAAGTGGGAGACGGATTCCAGTGTGCCGGACCTGGACAAGCTGATAAAGCTGAGCCAGCTCTTCCGTGTGACGCTGGATGAACTGGTGACGGGAGCAGAGCCCCAACTGAAGGTGGAGACGCCTCCGGTCATGGTGTCTCCGTCAATGCCGGGTCGGAAGATCGCCGGGATCATCCTCTTCTGCATGGCCTTTCTGGCATTTCTGATCCCTACGGTGCTGGGTGGGATCCTCGTCGGCCTGATCCTGGCCGTTCCGTTTCTAGTGTGCGGGATCATCTGCTTTCTCGTCCGAAAGCGGCCGGGGCTGTGGTGCGCCTGGGCAGCGTACTTGGCGGTTTACATCTTTTGCTACTATGGCACCCGCATCAGCTGGAATCTTTTCTTTTTCACGTTCTCTTGGGAGGAAGTCGGAACCCCCGTCTATACCTTTGCAGCGTGGATCCAATCGCTGATGATACTGGCTCTGCTGATTGGGACTGTCCGCTCCTTCTGCACATTCTCCTTTCCTCCCACCAGGCGGAATGGAGTGATTCTGGTCGTGCTATGGATTGAATTCCTGGCGTACCGATTGCTGACCGCGCCCATCGCCGACTTGCTCTCAGCACCGGAAATTCCTGTGACCTCCATGTGGGCCTTGATGGCTCTGATTCTTATGGCAGGCATCGCCTCCCTCATTCTGCTGGCCATTGTCTTGACGCTGTCGGTGCGGATGGCTGCCGCCTGGAGGGCCTCTCACTGCTGATACTTTTCGGCTCACGCCCCGACATTGGCCGGGGCGTTTTTCTTGACTTTTCCCGCAGGGCGCTTATAATATAGTATATCGTTTATCTCACTTGAGTATCACGGTTGGAGGACATTATGCGGGACAGCTGCGGACGGACAATCGACTACCTGCGGCTCAGCGTCACGGACCTGTGCAACTACCGGTGCCAATACTGTATGCCGCCCGAGGGCGTGGAGAAGCGGCTTCACAGCGATATTCTCTCCATCGAAGAGCTGGCGGAGATCGCCGCGGCGGCGGTTCGGTGCGGGGTAAAGAAGATCCGCCTCACCGGCGGGGAGCCTCTGGTGCGGCGGGGATTGCCGGACCTGTGCCGGATGCTGCGGGCCATCCCCGGGTTGGCGGAGCTGTGCCTCACTACCAACGGCTCCCTCCTGCCCCAGCTGGCAAGACCCCTGCGGGATGCGGGGGTGGACCGGCTGAACATCAGCCTGGATACGCTGCGGCCGGACCGGTTCGCCGCCATGACCCGGCTGGGGACCCTCCAGGACGTGCTTGCGGGCATTAAAGCTGCGGAGGCGGCTGGATTCCGGAATCTAAAATTTGACACCGTCCTCATCGGCGGGTTCAACGACGATGAGATCGAAGATTTTGTGAATCTCAGCCGGGAGCATCCCTGGGAGATGCGGTTCATCGAGCTGATGCCCATGGGCCCCTGCGCCGGGTGGGATCGGAGCCGCTTCCTGCCCGCAGAAACGGTGCTGGACCGGATGGCAGAGCTGGAACCCATCGAGGCCCAGGGAGTGGCCCGGCGGTACCAGCTGCCCGGCGCGCTGGGGACAGTGGGGCTCATCTCCCCAGTGAGCCACGACTTCTGCGCGGACTGCCGCCGGATTCGGGTGACGGCGGACGGCAAGCTGAAGGGCTGCCTCCACAGCCGGGAAGAGATCCCCCTCCGGGGCCTCCACGGCCAGGCGCTGGAGGACGCCGTCCGGCGGGGCATCCTCCACAAGCCGGAGCGCCACCATCTCACAGAACGGTCCAGCGACACGCCCCGAAACATGAATCAGATCGGAGGATGACCACCATGGCGGAATTGACCCATTTCAATGAACAGGGCCGGGCCAGGATGGTGGATGTGACGGAGAAGGCCGTCACCCACCGCCGGGCAGTGGCTGCCGGGGAGATCCACATGACCCCGGAGACATTGCAGAACATCAAGGACGGCACCTTGAAAAAGGGTGACGTGCTGGCGGTAGCCCAGGTGGCGGGCATCCAGGCGGCCAAGCACAACTGGGAGCTGATCCCCATGTGCCACCCCCTGCCCCTGACAGGTATCGACATCACCTTCGCCCTGTCCGATTCCCCTTGCATGGTGGAGATCCAGGCCGCCGTCACCTGCACCGGCGTTACCGGGGTGGAGATGGAGGCCCTGACAGCCGTGTCCGTGGCGGCGCTGACCATCTATGACATGTGCAAGGCAGTCCAAAAGGACATGCGCATTGAAAACATCCGCCTGCTGTCCAAGTCCGGCGGCAAGAGCGGAGATTACCAGATCAAGGAGTGAGCCTGTTGGCAAACGTGGTATCGGTCAACATCAGCGAGCGGAAGGGGGAGCAGAAGCACCCCGTCCCGGAAATCCAACTAAAGTTCCGCCACGGCATCGTGGGGGACGCCCACGCCGGGGACTGGCACCGGCAGATCTCCCTGCTGGCGGAGGAGAGCGTGGACACCATGCGGGCGAGCTGCCCCATCCCACTGGATCCGGGGGTGTTTGCGGAGAACATCAACACCGAGGGCATCGACCTGAAACACCTGCCGGTGGGCACCCATCTGCGGATCGGTGAGACGGAGGTGGAGGTGACCCAAATCGGCAAGGAGTGCCACAGCGACTGCGCCATCAAGCAGGCGGTGGGCAGGTGCGTTATGCCCACGGAGGGCATCTTCGCCGTGGTGGTCCGGGAGGGCGTGGTCCGTCCCGGCGATGAGATCGAGATTCTGGAGGCGGAAGCATGAAGCTGATACGGACGGAGGATGCGGTGGGCCATGTGCTGTGCCACGACCTGACCCAGATCATCAAGGACCAGTACAAGGATGCCCGGTTCCGCAAGGGCCATGTGGTGGCGCCGGAGGACATCCCGGTGCTGCTCGGCATGGGCAAGGAGCACCTGTACGTGTGGGAGATGACGCCTGGGATGCTCCACGAGGATGAGGGGGCGGAGCGCCTGCTGGCCCTGTGTGCCAACGAGAATATGGAGCGGAGTGGCGTCAAGGAGGGCAAGATCGAGCTGAAGGCATCCTGCGACGGGCTGTTCCTGGTCCGGTCGGAATCCCTGCGGGCGGTAAACGCCATCGATGAGCTGATGATCGCCACCCGGAAGGGGGGTACAGCCGTCAAAAAAGGCGACAAGCTGGCGGGGATGCGGGTGATCCCCCTGATCATCGCGGAGGAGAAGCTGACAGCCGCCAAAGCGGCCGCCGGAGATACCCCCCTGCTGGAGCTGCGGCCCTGGGTGCGAAAAACCGCCGCCATCGTGGCCACCGGCAGCGAGGTGAAGAAGGGATTGATCCAAGACACCTTCACTCCGGTGGTGAAGGACAAATTGAGCGCCTATGGCATCGAGACCATCTCCGTCTCCTATTCCGGCGATGGGGTGGAGAACGTGGCAGGCGCCATCTCCCAAGCCCGGCAGACTGGGGCGGAAGTCATCCTCTGCACCGGGGGTATGAGCGTGGACCCCGACGATAACACCCCCGGCGGGATCAGGCAGAGCGGGGCGAAGATCGTCACCTACGGCGCCCCGGTGCTGCCCGGCGCTATGTTCCTGCTGGGCTACTACGATGACGGCACCCCCGTCATGGGCCTGCCCGGCTGCGTCATGTACGCCGGGGCCACCATCTTCGACCTAGTGCTGCCCTGGGTGGCGGCGGATGTAAGCGTCACCAAGGAGTGGATCGTCTCCCTGGGGGAGGGCGGCCTGTGTCTCGGCTGCCAGCCCTGCCGCTGGCCCATCTGCCCCTTTGGAAAGTAAAAATCAGCCCGCGCCGGAGCGTCCGGCGCAGGTTTTTTCCATCCGTTATCCTCATTTGAATATCACGTCAGTTTGACACCGGACTTGCAAAGCCGGGTTCAACATATTATCATCAAGAAAGGAAGATTTCGCCATGAAAAAGCTTTTCTCCCTCGTTCTGGCCCTGTCCATGGCGCTGGCCCTGACCGCCTGCGGCGGCAGTGCGGACACCGACAGCACCACCACAGACGACACCACAGAGACCACCGCCAAACCGGTAGAGCTGTACGTCTTTGCCGCGGCCTCCATGCAGGAGTCCCTGGATCAGGTCATCGAGGCCTACAAGGCCGTGGCTCCGGAAGTCGCCGTCGTGGCGACTTATGACTCCTCCGGCACCCTGAAAACCCAGATCCAGGAGGGAGCCGACTGTGATGTGTTCATCTCCGCCGCTCCCAAGCAGATGAACCAGTTGGACGCCGAGGGCGGCGAGGAGAACACCGAGGGCCTGGACCTGGTGAATAGCGCCACCCGTCTGGACCTGCTGGAGAACAAGGTGACCCTGGCCGTTCCCGAGGGCAACCCCAAGGGCATCGAGTCCTTTGACCAGCTGGCGGGGCTGCTGGCCAGCGGCGATGTGTTCCTGGCCATGGGCAACAGCGACGTTCCGGTGGGCCAGTACACTCAGAAGATCTTCACCTACTACGGTCTGAATGAGGAAACCCTGGCCAGTTCCGGCGTGCTGACCTACGGCTCCAACGTGAAGGAGGTCACCACCCAGGTCTCTGAGGGCACCGTGGACTGCGGCGTGATCTACGCCACCGACGCCTTCTCCGCCGGTCTGACCGTGGTGGACGAGGCCACCGCTGAGATGTGCGGCCAGGTGATCTACCCCGCCGCCGTCATGAAAAACAGCGCCAATCCCGATGCTGCCAAGGCCTTCCTGGACTTCCTGTCGACCGACGAGGCCATGGCCTGCTTCGAGGCGGTAGGCTTCAGCCCCATGGTGTGAGTTCAAGCAGATTGGAAATAGGCGTCTGATAAGGCTGGATCGTTTAAAATGCTTTCTGACAGCCCTTGATCCCCTCATTCCAAACTCCGGATTTCTTATTTTCCAAAGGAACCTTATGGCCTGGTCCCCTCTCTACAACTCATTGCGGATCGCCGCCATCTCCACGGTGGCGGTATTCTTCCTGGGGATCCTGGCGGCGTACTACATCGCCAAGCTGCCCCGGCTGGTGAAGGGCGTGCTGGATGTGGTGCTGACCCTGCCCCTGGTGCTGCCGCCCACCGTGGTGGGCTGGCTGCTGCTGGTGCTGCTAGGGCCCAACCGCCCCATCGGCGCCTGGGTGCAGGCCCACTTCGGCCTGAGGCTGGTGATGACCTGGTGGTCCGCTGTCTTTGCCACGGTGGTGGTGGCCTTCCCCCTGATGTACCGTACCGCCCGGGGGGCCTTTGAGAGCTTCGATCCTACGCTGGCGGAAGCTGCGGCGACCCTGGGCCGGTCCAATATCTGGATCTTCTGGCGGGTGCGGATGCCCGTGTGCCGCCAGGGCATCCTGGCGGGGACTGTGCTGGCCTTTGCCCGGGCTCTGGGGGAGTATGGTGCCACCTCCATGATCGCCGGCTACACCCCCGGCCGCACCGCCACCATCTCCACCACCGTCTATCAGCTCTGGCGGACCGACAATGACACAGAGGCCCTCCGCTGGGTGCTGGTGAACATTGCCATCTCCGCTGTATTCCTGTTGGCAGTGAACCTGCTGGAAGCCCGCCAGAAACGGGCCGGAAAAGGGGGCAGACGGTAATGGCGCTTTCCGTGGACATCCGAAAGGCCCTGGGAAATTTTCATCTGGCGGTCCAGTTTGACGCCGGGGATGAGACGCTGGCCCTGCTGGGGGCCTCGGGGTGCGGCAAGTCTGTGACCCTCAAGTGCATCGCCGGCATTCTGACGCCGGACGAGGGACACATCGAGCTGGACGGTGTTACCCTTTACGACAGCGCCTCCAGAATCAACCTGCCGCCCCAGCGGCGGCAGGTCGGGTACCTGTTCCAGCAGTACGCTCTGTTCCCCAACATGACGGTGCGGCAGAACATCGCCGCAGCCGTACGGGACAAGGCCCGCCGCCAAACAGAGGTGGCGGAGAAGCTGCGGCAGTTCCGGCTGGAGGCCGTGGCAGACCAGAAGCCGGGGCAGCTCTCCGGCGGGCAGCAGCAGCGGTGCGCCCTGGCCCGAATCCTAGCGTCGGAGCCCACGGCCATCCTGCTGGACGAGCCCTTCTCCGCCCTGGACAGCTACCTGAAATACCAGCTGGAACTGGAGCTGGCAGAGACACTGGGCGGATTCCCGGGCACGGTGCTGTGGGTCTCCCATGACCGGGGGGAGGTGTTCCGGAACTGCCGCCGGGTGTGTGTCATAGACCGGGGCAGATCCCAGCCTGTGACCACCCTGGGGGAGCTGTTCCGCAGCCCCGGCACAGAGGCCGCTGCCCGGCTCTCCGGCTGCAAGAACTATGCCGACGCCCGGCCAAGGGAGGATGCGGTGTTTCTTCCGGACTGGGGACTGACGCTCTCCTGCGGCCGTCCGGTGCCGGAGGGCGTCTGCCGGATCGGCATCCGGGCCCACCATGTTCAGCTGGCCGGTCCCGGGGCGGAAAACGCCTTCTCCTGCACGGCAGTAAAGGTGGTGGAGGACGTGTTTTCCACCATCGTGCTGCTGCGGCCGGAGGGCGCGGCGCCGGAAGCGCCCCTGCTGCGGATGGAGCTGGACAAGGACAACTGGCAGGCGGTGCCGGACAAGGACCGCCTCACCGTCTCCGTTCCGCCGGAGGCCATTCTGCTGCTGGAATCGTGAAGGAGTGATCTACCATGTTCAAAGCCGCTGTCCTGACCGTCAGCGACCGGAGTTTCCGGGGAGAGCGCCCTGACGCGGGCGGGCCTCTGGTTGTGGAAATTCTGAAAAACGCCGGGTACGCGGTGACGGAGACCGCCATTGTCCCGGACGAGAAGGGCCGGATCGAGGCTGCCCTGCGGCAGTGGTGCGACCGGGAGCCGGTGGATCTCATCGTCACCACCGGAGGCACCGGCTTCGCCCCCCGGGATGTGACGCCGGAAGCCACCCTTGCCGTGTGTGACCGGCTGACCCCCGGCATTCCGGAGGCCATGCGCTACGCCTCCATGCAGGTGACGAACCGGGCCATGCTGTCCCGGGCCGCGGCGGGCATCCGGAAGGGGACGCTCATCGTGAATCTCCCCGGCTCTCCCAAGGCGGCCAGGGAAAACCTGGAGGCCGTCCTCCCCGCGCTCGCCCACGGGCTGGAGATGCTCTCCGGACGGCCCGCCGACTGCGCCGGGCTGACGGACTGACCTGCTTTTCAAACAAACGCCGGCCTCTATATGAGGCCGGCGTTTTGCCATTCAGTCTGTGGAGGGTCGGGACGCTCTCCCCTGTTTCTCCAATTCCTCCCGCACCAGATCCGCCAGGGTGAAGCGGTCTACATATTCGTTCACGGCCGCATACAGGCCCGTCCAGAAGTCCAGGGTCGGGCAGACGCCGCACCGCTCGCAGGCGTTCTCCTCCGTCTCCAGGCAGGCCACCGGGGCCAGATTTCCCTCTGTCAGCCGGAGGATACTGCCCAGGGTATACTCCTCCGGCGCTTTCGTCAGACGATATCCCCCCAGGGCGCCACGCCCGCTGCGGAGGAATCCCGCCTTTCCCAGCAGACCCGCGATCTGCTCCAGATACTTCATGGAAATGCCCTGCCGGGCGGCCACATCCTTCAAGGAGACGAACTCCTCCCCGCCGTGGACCGCCACATCGATCATCAGGCGCAGGGCGTACCGCCCCTTGGTCGAAATCTTCACGAAACCGCCTCCTTTTCTGTCCCATCTATTTTGCCACAGGCGCTTCCGGAATGCAAGAGACCGCCTGGATTTTCCCCGCCCCGCCGGCACCGGAAATTGACAACCGTCCGCTTTTCCCGTACAATAAAAACAACTTTTGAGCGTTATGGAGAGGAGTACCGATCATGGATTACGCAAAGGAATCCCTGCGCCTGCATTCCGAGTGGAGGGGCAAGCTGGAGGTGACGCCCCGGGCCCAGGTGGACAGCAAGGAGGCGCTGTCCCTGGCCTACACCCCCGGCGTGGCCCAGCCCTGCCTGGAGATCCAGAAGGACATCAGCAAGAGCTACGAGCTGACCCGCCGGTGGAACACCGTGGCGGTGGTCACCGACGGCTCCGCCGTCCTGGGGCTGGGAGACATCGGCCCGGAGGCGGGGATGCCCGTCATGGAGGGCAAATGCGTCCTGTTCAAGGCCTTCGGCGGCGTGGACGCCATTCCCCTGTGCGTCCGCAGCCACGACGTGGACGAGATCGTGAACACCGTGGCCCTGCTGGCCGGGTCCTTCGGCGGCGTGAATCTGGAGGATATCGCCGCCCCCCGGTGCTTTGAGATTGAGCGGAAGCTGAAGGAGCGGTGCGACATCCCCATCTTCCACGACGATCAGCACGGCACCGCCGTCATCACCCTGGCGGGGCTCACCAACGCCCTGAAAGTGGTGGGCAAGCGGCTGGAGGATGTCCGAATCGTTATCAACGGTGCCGGCGCCGCCGCCGTCTCCATCACGAAGCTGCTGCTCTCCGCCGGGGCAGGGAACGTGACCCTCTGTGACCGGAAGGGCGCCATCTACGCCGGCCGCAGCGACGACATGAACTGGATCAAGGAGGAGATGGCCCAGGTGACGAATCCGGAGAAGCGGACCGGCTCCCTGGCGGACGTGCTGGCGGGAGCCGATGTGTTCATCGGCGTGTCCGCCCCCGGCGTCGTGACCAAGGAGATGGTGCAGACCATGAACGCCGGCGCCGTCATCTTCGCCTGCGCCAACCCCACACCGGAGATCTTCCCCGACGACGCCAGGGCCGGCGGTGCGGCGGTGGTGGCCACCGGCCGCAGCGACTATCCCAACCAGATCAACAACGTGCTGGCCTTCCCCGGCATCTTCCGGGGCGCCCTCGATGCCCGGGCCAGCGACATCAACGACGCCATGAAGATCGCCGCCGCCCATGCCTTGGCGGAGCTGGTGGGAGACGACCTCTCTGCCGACTATATCATCCCCGCCGCCTTCGATCCACGGGTGCGGGACGCGGTGGCCTCCGCTGTGGAGCAGGCCGCCCGCGCCTCCGGCGTGGCCAGAGTCTGAGTCCTCCGCTGCTGTTCACGTATGCAGAAGGCCCCGGCTGTCCTTTTGGACAGCCG
>NZ_KI271711.1:0-15502 GCF_000469445.2 Oscillibacter sp. KLE 1745
GGCGGGCGCATAGCGCCCGCCGCTCTGCTTTCTCTTACGTATAGGACCGCTCCACGTTCACCACAGCGTAGTAATTGCCGTCCAGCGCCCGCACGGCGCTGCGGATTTTCTGCTCCACCTCCTGGTCCGTGAGGCGGAAGCCGAAGGGCACCACCGCGTCGAAGATCAGGTTCGTATGGGTGGGTCCCGCTACCATGCGGAAATCGTGGATGTCGATGGCGTCGTCGATGCAGTGGATCAGGGTCTGGACCCGCCGCCGGGTCTCCTCGGTGACGCCGTCGTCCGTCACCACCGGGTCCATGTGGATCACTGCGTCGCAACCCAGCTTCTCCCGCAGCTCCTTCTCCACGTTGTCGATCTCATCGTGGAGGGCCAGCACGTCCTCGTTGGCGGGCACCTCCGCGTGGAGGGAGATCATCACCCGGCCGGGGCCGTAGTCGTGGACGATCAGATCGTGGATGCCTAGAATGGTGCTGTGGGCCATCACCAGATCCCGGATGCGCTGGACGAACTCATGGGTGGGCGGCGTGCCCAGCAGGGGGTCCAGCGTGTCCCGCACCGCATTGATGCCGGACCAGAGAATAAAGGCCGCCACCAGCACGCCGCACCAGCCGTCGATCTCCAGGCCCGTGAAACGGCCCACCAGCGTGGCGATCAGCACCGCGGCGGTGGCCACACTGTCGCTGAGGGAGTCCATGGCGGTGGCCTCCATGGCGGGAGAGGCCAGCTTCTTCCCCAGCCGCCGGTTGTAGAGGAACATATACAGCTTCACCAGAATGGACGCGCAGAGGATCGCAAAGATCAGCGGGCTGGAGTCCACCGGTTCCGGATGCAGGATCTTCTCAATGGACGTCATCCCCAGCTCCAGGCCCATCAGCAGGATCAGGACCGATACCGCCAGGCCAGAGACGTACTCCATCCGCCCGTGGCCGAAGGGGTGTTCGGAGTCCGGCTTCTGCCCCGCCAGCTGAAACCCCACCAGTGTCACGAAGGAGGACCCGGCGTCCGACAGGTTGTTGAAGGCGTCCGCCGTGATGGCGATGGACCCGGAGAGGGTGCCCGCCAGAAACTTTCCGGCGAACAGCAGCACGTTCAGGCAGATGCCCACAATCCCGCAGAGGACGCCGTAGGCCCTGCGGGTCTCCGGCTCTTCCCGGGCCGGGTCCGGTTTGATAAACAGCCGCGCCAGCAGTGAGATCAAAGCAGGTTCCTTCCTTTCCATGGGGCCGCGGCCCCGGTGTCTATGTCCGGCCGGGCATCTCCGGCCAGGAAAAAGCCGCCCTGCGGCGGCGTGGTTTTGGGCCAGGGTGCGCTTTCCCGTCCCATGGCCGGACCGGTGGAGCGGATCAGTTCCGCTTTCCGGGGATCACCAGCTTCATGTGGCAGCAGAGATCGTCCAAGTCCCGGTCCGTGGCGGCCGGGATCCGAAGCTTGGCCCCGCAGTCCCGGCAGATGAGATCCACGGCGCTGCGGCGGATCTCCATACCGTACCGTCCGCTGCCGCAGGCGCAGGTGATTCCATCCGGCCGGGCGGCGATATCCTTCAGCTCAGACAGGATCTCGTACATGATGACGTTGTCCACAAATGCCTCTTCGCCGTCCTCCTGCTGCTGGTGCTCCTTCTCCGCCAGCACCGCCAGATCCCGCAGGTTTTTCTCCACCGTCCCCTCCGGGCCGATAAAGCAGCAGAATTGCCGCGTCTTGGCGCAGCCCAGGGCGGTGGCGCCCCGGAGCACCCGCTCCGGCGGGCAGTGGGCCTCATGGGTCTCCCCGCAGATGCCACAGGGGACGTAGATGTGGTACTCTGTCCCGTCGAACTCCACCTTCAGGGCAGACTTGCCGCAGGCGCACTCCACCTCGGCGTTGGATGCCTCCAGCGCAAAGACAGATCGGGTCCCCATGACGGTTTTGCCGCACTGGGGGCAGAGGTATCCAAATGTCCGCATCTCTTCTTTCATGGTATGCGCCTCCTGACCGGGATGTTTCCATTAGATGAAGATTATACCACCACGCGGAACAGTTGTACAGAGTTTTTTGAACATTAGCAGAGGCTAACTGCCCGTTTTCTCTGAAAACAGGTCTGTTCAAGTCGTTTTTTCTGTGCTATGATGGGGCAAAAGGAGGGAGCTGTATGTATCATCTGCTGTCCGTGTCCTCTGCAATGCTCATCTCCTTTTTGATCGGCCTGCTGTTTGCCGCTATGTGTGCCATTGTGGGCCGCCAAAAAGGGTATTCCACTGCATTGTGTATCCTGCTGGGCTTTTTTGGCAGGCTCATTTGCTTGCTTATTCTGATTCTTCTACCAGATCGGATGCAGGAGCAGTACGAGTCCGACCATCTGAAGCAGGAGCTGTCCTCTCTACGCCAACGGATGGCCGAACTGGAGCAGGCTTTGGAACCAACGCCCACCCCGGAGCCTGCCGCCCCGGCAGCGGATGCTCAAGCAGCGCCCCCCAAGCGTCCGCCGGACGCCCCCGCCGTGTTCCCCGCCCGGACGGAGGAGGTCATCGCCTGCCCCCGGTGTGGCCGCCACCAGAAGGGCAATCGGGATTCCTGCTACGCCTGTGGCCTGCCGTTTCAATATGAACATGAATAAGTACAGGAGGTGCCGCTATGTTTGCTGCGCTGAACCTTGATGCGAACGACGCCTCGATCCTCTCCCTCCTGATCGTCATGACCTGGGCAGTCATCAGCTTCTTCTGTGGCCGTTATGGCCGGGAAAAGGGCTACTCCTTCTGGTTCAGCTTCCTGTTGTGCCTGTTGGGGCAGCTGATCGGTCTGCTGGCAGTGCTCCTGCTGCCGGACATCGCCCGTATCCGTGCGGACGCCGTAGGACGTGACCGCGCCCAGGATCAGGAGATCGCCACATTAAAGGCGCGCCTGGCTGTTTTGGAGAGCGGATCTGGCACACCTGCTGGCACCCGAGTTGAAAGCCCGCCTGCCGCCCCCGCCGTCTTTCCCGCCCGGACAGAGGAGGTCGTCACCTGCCCCCGGTGCGGCCGCCGCCAGAAGGGCAATCGGGCTTCCTGCTACGCCTGTGGCCTGCCGTTTCGATATGAACAGGAATGACCTTTCAGAGGTCCGGCTTCCGCCGGGCCTCATATTTTTGCCTCTTTGGGACAATCTAGCTACGAAAACTTTCTTCAATTGCGAGGTGGCGCATCATGAATGACAAGCGTCTGGGCCGCCAGACCGTGGCCCTGGCCCATCCCCCCTCCGTCCTCTCCTTTTCCAATATTGGGGGGAAATTCGAGGGCCAGGGCCCCCTGGCGGACTTTTTTGACGAGATCAGCAACGACTCCTTCTTCGGGGAAAAGACCTGGGAGAAGGCAGAGTCCGCCATGCAGAAGACAGTCCTTCAGCGAGCGCTGGAGAAGGCGGAGCTGACGCCGGAGGACCTGGACTATATCCTGGCCGGAGATCTGTTGAACCAGTGTATCGGCTCCTCCTTCGGACTGCGGGACTTCCGGGTGCCCTTCTACGGGCTCTACGGTGCCTGCTCCACCATGGGAGAGAGCCTGAGCCTGGCGTCCCTGCTGATCGACGGCGGCTACGCCGACCGGGCCGCCGCCCTGACCTCCTCCCACTTCTGCACCGCCGAGCGGCAGTACCGGATGCCGGTGCCCTACGGCAGCCAGCGGACGCCCACCGCCCAGTGGACGACCACTGCGGCTGGCTGCACCATCCTGGGCAGCGACGGCCCCGGCCCCTACGTCACCCACGTCACCTGCGGCCGGATCGTGGACAAGGGCATTACGGACGCCAACAACATGGGCGCCGCCATGGCCCCTGCAGCCTACGACACCCTTTCCGCCTTCTTCCGGGACACCGGGTACAAGCCCGCGGACTTCGACCTGATCCTCACCGGTGACCTGGGAGAGCTGGGCCACGCCATCGTCCGGGACTTCTTCCAGCGGGACGGTGTGGACATGGGCCCCCAGTTCCAGGACTGCGGCCTGCTGCTGTATGACCGGAAGCACCAGGATATGCACGCCGGAGCCTCCGGCTGCGGCTGCTCTGCCTCCGTGCTCAACGGCTATCTCCTGCGCAAGATGCGGGAGGGCAAGTGGAAGACCATTCTCTTCGCCCCCACCGGGGCGCTGCTCTCCCCCACCTCTTCTGGCCAGGGGGAGTCCATCCCCTCCATCTGCCACGCCGTGCGCCTGAGCGCCGTCCGGGAGTAATTGGTCAACCTATATAAATTTCGGATAAATTTTTGGCGGATTCGGCAGATTTCTTGTGAAGAACGTGTCTTGACGCTGTCCGTCTACCGTGGTAAAGTGTTCTCCATCAAAGGCAAGGGCGCCTGTGAGACCATCTCACAGACGCCCTTGCCTGTATTTGTTCCAAGGCGCGGCGTGACGCGCGGCCGCCGCCCGTGGTGATTTAGGAGGGAACACGATGTATTCATCAGTCAACACCATCTGGGTCCTGATAGGCGCGGCGCTGGTCTTTTTGATGCAGGCGGGCTTCGCCATGTGCGAGGCCGGCTTCACCCGGGCCAAGAACACAGGCAACATCCTCATGAAAAATCTCATGGACTTCTGCATCGGCACGCCGGTCTACTGGCTGCTGGGCTTCGGCCTGATGTTCGCCAGCGGCGGGGCCCTGATCGGCGGCCTGGATCCTATGGTCCAGGGGGACTACTCCGCCATCCTGCCGGAGGGCGTGCCCCTGTTCGCCTATCTGATCTTCCAAACCGTTTTCTGCGCTACATCCGCCACCATCGTCTCCGGCGCCATGGCGGAGCGAACAAAATTCCTCTCCTACTGTATCTATTCCTTCTGCATTTCTGCCTTCATCTATCCCATCTCCGGCCACTGGATCTGGGGCGGCGGCTGGCTCAGTGATCTGGGCTTCCACGACTTTGCCGGCTCCACGGCGGTCCACATGGTGGGTGGCATCTGTGCCTGTATCGGCGCCGCCATCCTCGGCCCCCGACTGGGCAAATACGACAAGGACGGCAAACCCCGGGCCATCCTGGGCCACAGCCTCTCTCTCGGTGCCCTCGGTGTGTTCATCCTGTGGTTCTGCTGGTTTGGGTTCAATGGGGCCTCTACCGTCTCCATGACCGGAGACAACACTCTGGTCTCCGCGGGGCTGATCTTCGTCAACACCAATATGTCTGCTGCCGTCGCCTGCTGCGTCACCATGCTGTACACCTGGCTCCGCTATAAAAAGCCAGATGTGGGCATGACGATGAATGCCGCCCTGGCGGGACTGGTGGCCGTCACCGCCGGATGTGATGCGGTTTCCATCGGCGGCGCCGCCATCATCGGCATCGCAGCCGGCCTGCTGCTGCCTATCTCCGTAAACTTCTTTGACTCTGTGCTGAAGATTGACGACCCGGTGGGCGCCATCTCTGTCCATGGCGTCTGTGGGGCCGCAGGTACCTTGCTCACCGGACTGCTGGCAGTGGACGGCGGTGTGTTCTACGGCGGCGGCTTCCATTTCTTCGGCGTTCAGTGCCTGGGTGTAGCGGCCACGGCGGTCTGGACCATTGTCACCATTACCATTGTGTTCCAGGTGCTCAAGCATACCATCGGTCTGCGGGTTTCACCCGAGGAGGAGGTCAAGGGACTGGACATCACCGAGCACGGCCTGCCCACCGCCTATGGCGGCTTTGCCTTTGCCTATGACGATACCCCAGACGGCGCTGCTGTACTGAATCCTGCCGCCCCGGCCGCCGCGCCGGTCCCGGTGCAGGAGGCGGTGCCGGTGGAGGTGGTCACTGCCCCGGCAGATGCGGTATCCGCTTCCCCCGGCGTCAAGATGACCAAGGTGGACATTCTCTGCAAGATGGAGCGGTTCGATGCCCTGAAGCGGGCCATGTTCGACATCGGCATCACCGGCATGACTGCCATCAACGTCATGGGCTGCGGCGAACAGCGGGGCAAGACCGAGGGCTACTTCCGGGGGGCCAGGGTGGAGGCCACTATGCTGCCCAGCATTCAAGTGTCCATTGTGGTGTGCAGGCTGCCTGTGCGCCTGGTGGTAGAGACCGCCAAAAAAGTTCTGTACACCGGCCATATCGGCGACGGCAAGATCTTTATCTACGACGTGGAGAACGTCATCAAAGTCCGAACCGGAGAAGAGGGATACGGCGCACTCCAGGATGCGGAATAAACATCTCTTTTCGCCCCATGGTTTCATCACGGCCCGGAGATCTGTGTCTCCGGGCCGCACTGCATAATCCCGCCGGAACCGGGCACACTGCTCTTATGAAAAGAGGGGGAGACATCTCATGGAATATCTCAACGCGTTTCTCTGCGGCGGTATCCTGTGCGCCGTGGGACAGATCATCATCGACAAGACTCAGCTGACCCCCGCCCGCATTCTCACCGGATACGTGGTAGTGGGCGTGCTGCTCAGTGCCCTGGGGCTGTATGAGCCCCTGGCCCAGTGGGGCGGCGCCGGGGCCACGGTCCCCCTGACAGGCTTCGGCCACACGCTGGCCAAGGGCGTCCGGGAGGCGGTGGCCTCCGATGGCTGGATCGGCATCTTCACCGGCGGGCTCACCGCTGCGGCGGGGGGCGTCACGGCCGCCGTGGTGGCGGGCGTGCTCATGGCGGCCATCTTCCGGCCGGGGGACAAGCGGTAAGGGAACCGCGGCCGCCGCGGCGTTCGTGCCCGCAGGCGCATCAAATTCTGGGTTCAGCCGCCTCCTGCGCACGGCCGAAACCACTTCCCGCCCCATCTGTGCAAGACCTGTCCGTCTCCTATGGCGGGCAGGTTTTGCGCGCTGGGTCTGCAGCTCTAAAAGAGTGGCTGCAGCCACTTTTTTGCGGTCTCAGGGCAACCGTTGCCGCCCTGTTCTTATTTTGTCATTTTTTTGTTGTTCTTTCCTGTCCGGTTTCCTGCTATACTATGGTCACCGACAAAAATCGACAGAAAGGAACATCCGATCATGCGCCGTTTTACCGCACTGCTGCTTGCCGCGCTGATGCTGCTCTCCCTGGCTGCCTGCGGGCAGGGAGCCTCCGCTGGCGGCTCCGCTCAAAATGCCGCCGGAGACCCGACTCCGGAAGAGGAGGCCCCGGAGTTGCCGGAGCCGGAACCCTATGAGATTTCAGACCCCATGGTCATGCCGGAGGGCGGCGTTCGGGACGGTGTCACCTACGCGGCCTATGACGGCATCGTGGAGCACCTGTTCTTCCACCCAGTGGTGGCCTATCCGGAGCTGGCCTTTGACGGAGACGCCCAGGCCAACGGCATTGACGATTACATGGTGACGGTGGATGAGTACAACAAAATCCTCCAGAGTGTCTATGACAAGGGCTACGTGCTGGTGGACATCGGCGATGTGTGGAGCGAGACCACCGGCGAGGACGGTCAGCCTAAGATGGTTCGGAACACCCTCTACCTGCCGGAGGGCAAAAAGCCCCTGATCCTCTCCTACGACGACACCAACTACTATGAATATATGCTTGCCAATGGCTTCACCTACAAGCTGGTGATCGGGGAGGATGGCAAGATCGCCTCCTGGGGCAAGGACCCCCAGGGCAATGAGGTGACCTCCCGGGACCTGGACGCCATCCCCATCCTGGACAAGTTTGTGGAAGAGCACCCGGACTTTTCCCCCTTCGGCGCCAAGGGCTGCCTGAGCCTGACGGGATATCAGGGCATCCTGGGCTACCGCACCCAGACGGATCAGGATGTGGAGTGGACCGCGGAGCGGGAGGCCAACCGCCAGAAGGAGATCGAGGCGGTGAAGCCTATTATCGCAGAGCTCAAGCGCACCGGCTGGACCTTCGGCAGTCACACCTGGGGGCACATCCGCCTGGGCACCAAGAGCCTGGAATCCATCCAGGCGGACACCCAGCGATGGTTTGACGAGGTGGGCAGCCTGGTGGGTCCCACTACCATCCTGTTTTACCCTCACGGGGAGCGGCCCGACGGCAACGACTGGCAGAACACCGGCCCGGTATTCCAATACCTCCAGAGCCAGGGCTTCCGAGTCTTTGCCTCCGTGGGCATTGAGAGCTTCAGCTATATCAAGAAGGATCTCTGCGCCGTCATCTGCGACCGGCTCCACCCGGACGGCACCACCCTGCGCCATTCCAGAGACCGGTACTTGCAATTTTACGACGCAAAGGATATCATGGATGTAACGGTTCGTCCCCAGCGGGAGATCGACTGGGCGTAAGGGGGGAGAGCCACCGTGAAAAGGCGTGTCTATTTGTTTCTGCTGTCCATCCTTCTGGTGGCCGGGCTGACGGCCTGCGGCTCCGGGAAAGCAGAACAGGAGGTTCCCTCCCTGACTGAGATCGAGGGCATGACGAATGATGAAGCCGCTGAGGCCCTGTCCGGTTTTTGCCGCCAGGACATTCTGGACGCCTGGGGAAAGCCGGGCGGCGGCCTGTCCGGCCTGTTCGGGGACATTTATGATGCCCCCACCCTGGGCGGCTGGGTGATCGTCCAGTATGATATCCCGGCCACCACCAGCACGGACACCGACCTGAATGCTCTGCCGGTGAGCTGGGTGTCGCTTCCGGCCGTCAGTTGAGCGCATCTTGCAAAGGAGTGTATTTCCATGACCCGTGAAGAACTGAAGGCCGCGGCCGTCGCCATGCTGGACCGGGCCTACATCCCCTATTCCCACTTCCCCGTGGGCGCCGCCCTGGAGTGCAGCGACGGTACGGTGTTCACCGGCTGCAACATCGAGAACGCCTCCTTCGGTCCCACCATCTGCGCCGAGCGGACCGCGGTGGCCAAAGCCGTCAGCGAGGGGCACCGGGACTTTGTCCGCATCGTGATCGCCGGGCGGAGCCGTGAGCTCTGCGTCCCCTGCGGCGTGTGCCGCCAGGTGCTGCGGGAGTTTGCCCCCAACATCGAGATCATCTGTCTCAACGGCGCCGGAGAGGAGCGGACCTTCACCCTGGAAGAACTGCTGCCCCACAGCTTTGGCCCGGAGTACCTGCAGTGACGGCTCCCGCCGAAGGGGCGCTGCGCATCCTGAAACTGGAGCCGGTGGACTTTTGCTGCGGGGAGGTCCTGGCCGAGTCCCAGATGTGGGTGCTGGCAGAGGACCGGACCGGAAAGCGCCTCTCTCGCCGGATCCCAGCCACCAAGGCCGCGGAGCTGGGCCTTCTCCCAGGCGGTTTCTGCCGCCGGTCGGATCTGCACATCTGAATCAAAACATGCCGCCGGTGCTGAGGCACCGGCGGCATGGGCTTTATACCAGCTTTTCAAAGTAGAAGAAGGTGTCGTCCTCCCCCTTCTTCCGCATACAGGCCGACAACATCTTGTAGGACGCCTGGTTCTCCTTGTAACACTTGGCCACCACCCGGCTCAGATGGATTTTGTACAGGCCCCACTCCGCCACAGCAGCGAAGGCCTCGGTGCCGTATCCGTTTCCGGCGTATGCCTTGTCAATCCGGCAGCCCAGCTCCGCGCCGCCCCGGCAGTCGAACCGGTACAGCACCGCCTCGCCGATGAGCTTCCCATCCAGCCGGACGGCAAAGTTCACCGCCTGCCGGTTTTCAAAATCCCGTTTCGCCACGTCGAAGAAGCTCCGCTCCTCCACCCGGCCGCCTAGGCCGCCCACATCGTCATAGCCCCACCAGCGGTTCCGGTCGGCGTCCAGCACCAGGGCGTTGTAGGCGGGGATATCCGCCTCTGTCAGGGCGGAGAGGGTCAGCCGCTCCGTCTTCAGCTCCGGAATGGCCTGCACGTGGTTCAGCAGCTCATTCTGGGGATCGAACCGGTACTTGGGCGCCAGCCTGGCCGGGCCGTACTGGAGCTTGGAAGTCCTGAGGCCCTTGTCCGCCGCGTCATCCTCCCGGTTGATCCACTGGCAGCCATCGCCAAAGGCGTCGGCGAATGCCTGGACCAGCGCAGGATATACACCGGTATAGGAGTAGAGGGCCTTTTCAATGTGGATGATCAGGGTGTCCCCACACTTTTCCGCCAGGGACAGGGCGATCAGCTTCTCCCCGTCAAACATGCCGCCGGTGAAAAAGTAGGGCTTGCCGGTCATCTTCAGCATCTTCTTGGCCAGCTCCAGCTCATTTTTGGCCTTGGCGTTGCTGTCCTTGGGGAACTCCGCCTCATAGTCCTGCCAGAACTGCTCGATCACCGGTGCGTCCGCCGCCGTCAGGGGGCGGAACTGCGCATCCGGCCACTTGGACCGGAACTTGTTGATGTGGTTCCGCTGGCCGGAGTACCGCCGCCCGGCGAAGAACTGCAAATCCTCCCGGTAATAGACGTAGTCCCGCCAGGTCCGCACATCGCTGACCCGCACATAGGGATACCGGCCCAGCAGCTTGGCGGCCCTGCACTCCGGCACCACAGAGATCACCGGGGGGATACCCCGCTCCAGACAGTCGTTCTCAATGGCCTCCAGGGCCGCATCCTCGTCCCCCTCCGGGCCGGGGACCGGGTAGTCGAAGACTACCTGGCCGTCGATCTCATTGCGGACCACCAGGCATCCGGCAATCTCCGCCCAGGCCGGGTGGAGCGCGGCCTTCCACATGAGCTTGGTGCCCACGGAATACTCACACAGGCCGAACTCACAGGTCTGGTAATACCGCCGGAGGCGGGGAGCCTCCTGCTTTGTCACTGGTTTGAACTCTAGCATACTTTCATTCCTTGTCCTTGATCGTAAAGCACGGGATATGCCTGTGCCGTTTCCTACTCTTCCCGCAAAGTATATGCCCCGCTCCACAGGGGTGCAGTCGTTTTCGCAACAGCTCTCCGGGCTGTCAGCGGAGAAAACGGCCGCGGGTGCCAGCCCGCGGCCGCTGCGTCACACATCAGTTCATCTGCTTGCGGCGGCTGAGATTCATCGTGCCGTCCTGCATGGCGTTCAGGGAGTCCAGACTCTTGCCGGTGCCCAGCGCCACACAGCTGATAGCGTCGTCGGCAATCACTGTGTGAATGCCGGTCCGGGCCGTCACCAGCTTATCAAAGCCGGAGACCAGGCTGCCGCCGCCCGTCATGACGATGCCGTTGGTGGAGATGTCCGCCACCAGCTCCGGCGGCGTCCTCTCCAGTACGGAGTGGATGGCCTCCATGATCCGCTCCACCGGCTCCTCAAAGGCATCCATCATCTCCGTGGAGCTGACGGTGACCACCTTGGGCAGGCCGGTCAGCAGGCAGCGGCCCTTCACGTCCATGGTCTCCTCCTCGTCCTTGGGGAAGACACAGCCGATCTGCTTCTTCATCTCCTCGGCGGTGCGCTCGCCCACCAGCAGGTTGTGCTTGCGGCGCATGTACTTGACCACGGCCTCGTTCAGCTGGTCGCCGGCGATCTTGATGGAGGCGCTCTCCACCACGCCGGACAGGGAGATGACAGCGATGTCCGCGGTGCCGCCGCCGATGTCCACCACCATGTGACCGTCGGGCTGGGTGATGTCGATGCCAGCGCCGATGGCTGCGGCCACCGGTTCTTCAATGAGGTAGACCTTCCGGGCGCCAGCTTGGATGCCCGCGTCGATGACGGCGCGCTCCTCGACCTCCGTAATGCCGGAGGGCACGCAGATGATGACCCGGGGCTTGAAGAAGGACACGCCCGCCACCTTGTGGATAAACTCCCGCAGCATCCGCTCCGTCATGTCGTAGTCGGAGATGACGCCCTCCCGCAGGGGGCGGATGGCGATGATGTTGCCGGGGGTCCGGCCCAGCATGGCCTGAGCCTCCGCGCCCACCTTCAGCAGCTTGCCGGTTGTCTTGTCCATGGCCACCACGGACGGCTCGTTCAGGACGATTCCCTTCCCCTTTACATATACCAAAACCGACGCGGTACCCAGATCGATACCGATATCCTTCGTCATGGACATACTGACTCCACCTCATTTGATCTTTCTGTCTTATAGTATAAGCGGTTTTCCCGCGAACAATCATACAGTCTTTATTATACTGGCAGTTTCCTGGGAATGCAACACTAATTTGTGAACAATTTCCACCGATTCAGGCCTTTTTCCCGCTGTCCCTCTCCAGCGGCGTCAGGGCCGCTGCGGCGCAGACCACGTCTGCCGCTCCGGCCTCCCGCAGCACCCGGGCGCACTCTGCCAAGGTGGCGCCGGTGGTGCAGATGTCGTCCACCAGCAGGATACGATGCCCCGAGATCCGCTCCGGGTCCACCGCCTCATAGACCCCCAGCACATTGGCCCGGCGGGCGGCAGCTTCCTTCAGTCCCGACTGGGCGGGGTTGTGGACGGTCTTGCGCAGCAGCGGCAGCGGCTTCGTCTCCCACAGGCGGCAGGCGCTCTCCGCCAGCAGGCGGGCCTGGTCATACCCCCGCTGACGCAGGCGCCTGGGGCTGACAGGTACCCAGGTCACCGTGTCGAACGCTCCGGAGAAGTGCTCCGCCGCGCACCCGGCGATCAGCTCTCCCAGGGGCGCCGCAGCAGAGGACATCCCCCGGAACTTGAAGCGGTGGAGCCCCTCTCGGGCCAGGCCCTGGTACCACAGAGGCGCCGCGCAGAGAAAGCCGCCGGGCCCCCGGCGCAGGGCGTCGGCTCCCTCCGTCCAGGGAAGCTCCCCGCGACAGGTGCCACAGATGCCCGGTCTGTCCAAAACACGGCCGCAGAAGGGGCACTTGGCTGGGAAGATGAGGTCCAGGAGGGCGGACAGCAGGCTCATCGTTTCTCTGCCTCCGCCAGCAGTTCGTCATACGTGGTATGCAAAGCGTCACGGATACCCCGGAGCTGGGAAGCCTTGATATGCTGAGCCCCTCGTTCAATCTTCACCAGCGATTCCCGGGTGATTTCCACGCCCTCCAGCTGGAGCAGGCGGACCAGTGCCATGGGCTTGATGCCTCGATTCTTTCGGATCCGCCGAATATTGGCTCCAATCCGGATGTCCTGCTTGATCTTCTGCTCCTCCATAGACGCCTCCGCAACAGGACCTGTTTCGGTCCGATTTTGCTTTATTCTATGGAGGAAAGGTAAAAAAATGGGACCCATATGGGTCCGTGTTGCACGCCTGTTCTATGAAACCGTTGGCGTCAGTTTCCATCTGCAAAACTCAGCCATGACGGCTGGGCGGATACGCAGGGGACGCCGGATGGCGGCCTCGGGGTGTCTGCTCCCGCAGGGGCTGGTCCAGCAGGGATACAGCCCCCGTTTCTCTTTTGTCTTTCCAAAAGGGAAACGGGGGTGCATCTGCCCAGCCAGCAGCATAACTGCCCGTCCCGCGTCCAATGGGACGCACCCCATCCTCCACCGGCAGCAAACCTGGCGGCCTTTATCTCTCCGCCGGATCCGCAAAATGTGCCAGCCTCCACCGGAGGCCGGAATACCGCCGCTGCTGACGGTCGTTGGCCGCCATGGCCCGGATGGCCGCGTCGTCCCCCACCACGATCAGAAGCTCTCTTGCACGGGTCAGGGCCGTGTACAGCACCCCCCGCACCATCAGGGACGGCGCTGCCGGCATAGCCGCCAGCACCACGCACTGGTACTCGCTACCCTGGGCCTTGTGGACCGTCATGGCATAGGCCAGATCGATCTCATTGAGCATATCCAGCGTGTACGTGGCGATCCGGTCATCAAAGTTCACCACCAGCAGCTCTCCGGACGGGTCGATCTCCACGATCCTTCCCACGTCTCCGTTGAACATGCCGGTGCCCACGGTGCCGTCCGCCTTTTCCCATACCACGTTGTAGTTGTTTTTCGTCTGCATGATCCGGTCTCCGGTGCGGAACAGCCGCTCTCCCCACTGGATCTCCCGTTTGTCCGCCGCCGGCGGGTTCAGCGCCGCCTGAAGGCAGCGGTTCAGATTCTCCGTGCCGCTGGGCCCCTTCCGGGTGGGCGTCAGCACCTGGATCTGGTCCGCCGGGATGCCCATGTGGTCCGGCAGCCGGGTTTTGCACAGCTCCACCACCGTGGAGAGGGTCCGCTCCCCATCCCGGCGGCAGAGGAAGAAGAAGTCTCCCTGGTTGTTGGCCAGCTGGGGCGGCTGGCCCAGGTTCACCGCGTGGGCGTTGCGGATGATGGCCGACTGCTCCGCCTGGCGGAACACCTCCCGGAGGAACACCGTCTCCACCCTGCCGCTGCGGATCAGGTCGGAGAACACGTTTCCCGCCCCCACGGAGGGCAGCTGGTCCGCATCCCCCACCAGCACCAGCCGGGTGCCGGGCCGCAGGGCCCGCAGCAGAGCGGAGAACAGCGCCAGGTCCACCATGGACATCTCATCCACGATCACCGCGTCCGCCTCCAGCGGCTCCTTTTCCGTCTTTTGGAACGTCACCTGATGGGTGACGTCGTTCCAGCTCATCCCCAGCATCCGGTGGACCGTCTGGGACTCCATGCCGGTCAGCTCGCTCATGCGCTTGGCCGCCCGCCCGGTGGGGGCCGCCAGGACGATCTCCAGGCCCATCCGCCGGAACAGGGCCACGATGCCCCGGACTGTGGTGGTCTTGCCGGTGCCGGGGCCTCCCGTGAGGACCAGCACCCCCGTCCGGGCGGCCAGCTCCACCGCCTGCCGCTGCAGGGGCGCATAGGTGATGCCCTGCTGGGCCTCCAGCTCGTCCACCGCCCGGCCCGCCTGGGCACTGCGGTCTGTATCCGCAGCCAGCAGCCCCGCCAGGCGGATGCAGGCGGAACACTCCGCCTCCCACAGCCGCCGGAGGTAGCAGGCCTCCACATGGGCCACCTGTTCCTGGACCACCGCGCCCCGTTCAATGAGGCTGTCCAGAGCCTGCTCCACCAGCTCCGCCCCGCTGTCCAGCAGCTGGGTCGTGGCGGAGATCAGCTTGTTCCGGGGCAGGAACACGTGGCCGTTGTTTTCATTGTGGCTCAGCTCAAAGGTCACCGCCGCCTGGAGCCGCTGGTCGCTGTCCGCAGCCAGCCCCATGCCCATGGCGATCCCGTCGGTGACGGAGAACTCCACCCCGCACGCCTCGCCGGAGAGGAGGTAGGGATTCTCCCGCACCTTCTCCAGCGCCGCGTCGCCGTACTGCCGCCGCAGCTCCATAGCCAGGACAGGAGGCAGCTGGTACTGGGCCAGAAAGGCCATCAGCCGCCGCAGGCCCATGTGCCGGCGGAAGCTCTCCGCGATCTCCTGGGCCTTGCGGGCGGTGACGCCTTTGAGCGTGGTCAGGCGCTCCGGCTCCCGCTCCAGAACGTCCAGGGTCTCCGCCCCGAACCGCTCCACAATCCGCCGCGCGGTGGCGGGGCCCACCCCCTTGCAGATGCCGGAGGAGAGATAGCTGAAGATCTCCTCCTCGTCCTCCGGCAGGCTCCGCTCCAGCTCCACCGCCCGGAGCTGTTCCCCGTGCTGGGGGTGGGTCTCCGGCACGCCGGAGACCGCCAGGTGCTCTCCCGGCGCCACGCAGGGGATACAGCCCACCACCGTAATCACCTCACCCTCCTCCGTCAGGAGGCGCAGGACCGTATAGCCGTTCTCGGCATTTTGAAAAATGATGCTATGTACCGTTCCCTCACAGGTGACCAGCTCTTCCATGCTCTTCCTCTTTCGTATGCTCGTTTTCGTCCAGGCGGATCACGGCGCCGTCCGTCAGCGCCACCCCCGGATCCCGGTCCGCCAGATAGGCCGCCAG
>NZ_KI271712.1:0-21636 GCF_000469445.2 Oscillibacter sp. KLE 1745
GGCAAAGTGCTGGCTGACCTCTTCTCCAAAGCCCTTGATGTGCAGATACATATACGCCCCGGCGCTGTGGGCCTGCCGGGCCTCTAAATAGCGGAAGATCGTCCAGTGCTGTTGAATCATTTCCTCCAGCGAGGATTTCGTAATGGCAGCCGCGATATAGGTCCACTCTGCCATCCGCAACATGGACCACGCCCGCTTGAGGGCGGCGCTCTCAGCTGCGTCCATCACCAAGTTGTGGAATTCCATATCCTGATGAACAAACCGGTCCAAATCCCGTTTGGCGTCCATCTCCTGAAGGAGTCGTTTCATCTCCGCCAGCTGATCCTCCGTGGCCCTGTCTGCCGCACGTTGGGCAGCATATTCCTCCACGACGGCACGGGTCTGATAGATATCCTCAATCTCCTTCGGCCCCAGAGCCCGCACAAAATGGCCTGAGTACGGCCGTTCTTCCAGCATCCCCAAGGCGACCATCTCCAGGATAGCCTCCCGCACCGGTGCCTGGGAGACATTCATCTCCCGGGCCAGCTGCGTCTCCACAATTCGGTCCCCAGGACGGTACACGCCCGCTGCGATCTGTTTTTGGATATAATCCTTGATATTGGTCCGTAAGGTCTCCTTCGCGGGCTTTCGTCTAGCCTCTTTCTCTTTCATGGATATCCCTTCTCATCTCACCAAATCCGTGAACATTTCTGGCGTTATTTTTACTTACAATATCGATTTTGGGCGAATTTGTCAAGTGCGGCGCTGAAAACACCGCGGCAGTTGTACTGCCGCGGTGTTTTCTTATGCCAGCGATGCCCGTCCAAGGATGTCCTGCGCCAGCTCCACTGCTTTTTCTACAAACGCGGTGCAGCTGCGATACATCCCCTCAGATTTCAGGGCGTGTTCCTTTACATAGACCGCCTGGAGCTCCCGACAGGTCAGGCTGCCGAAGGTCTCCTCAAACCGCCGAAGGAACTCCCGGACCGCGGCCGCGGACGGCTCCCGGGACTGTCCTGGCTCTGTCCGGCCAGTGGCCCAGCCGATGGCCGCCACCGCAGCCACCACAGCGCCGCAGGTGGTTCCCCGCTGCATCCCGCCACCAAAGCCGGTCATCATCCGCACAACCTCCGGAGGTGGGGCGATGACCCCGTCCTCAATGAGGCACCGCAGGGTGGATTCCGCGCAGTTGAGGCCGCCCTTGTAGAAATACCGTGCCACATCCACCGCCATAGCGCTCAGGCCTTTCCGTTGATACGCTCCGCCGCCAGCTGGATGGCGTCCGCGATGCGGGCGTAGCCGGTGCACCGACAGATATTGCCCTCCATCTCCTTGCGGATTTGCTCCCGGGTGGGATGGGGGTACAGGTTCAGCAGCGCGATGCCAGAAAGGAGCATCCCCGGCGTGCAGTAGCCACACTGGACAGCCCCCACCTCCAGGAACGCCTCCTGCAGGGGATGCAGGCGGCCGTCCCGGGCCAGGCCCTCCACGGTCAAAACGTGCTTGCCGTCCAGTTCTGCCACCAGCACCAGGCAGGAATTCATAGGGTGGCCGTCCACCAGCACGGTGCAGGCGCCGCACTCTCCCTCATCGCATCCCTCCTTGGTGCCGGTCAGGTGCAGCTCCTCCCGCAGGAATTGGAGCAGGGTCATGTTCACAGGCACCGTGCGGATGTATGCCTCATCATTGACGGTCACATGAATGGTGATCTGTTGCATCTCTCACGCCTCCTTTGCCACGGCTGCGGCCTGCCGCAGGGCCTGGGCCGTCAACTCTTCCAGCAGCGCCAGGCGGAATTCCGCGCTGGAGCGCCAGCTGGACCGGGGATGGCTCTCCTGCAGCACGGCCTTGCCCGCTGCCAGGAAGGTCCCCTCCACAGCGGGTCTGCCCGTCAGGAGCCGCTCCGTTTCAAAGGCCCGAATAGGCGTGGGTGCGGCGGTAGTCAGGGCGATCCGCACAGTTTTCAGGGTGTCGCCTGTCAGCTCCACATAGGTAGAGACGCCCAGCAGCGCCAGATCCATGGCGTCCCGGCGAGTGTACTTGATGTAAAAACTGCCGGAGTGGGCGGGCGGCGCAGGAATCCGGATACGGGCCAGCAGCTCATCCGGCCGCAAATCCAGCTTTTTCAAGCCCAGGTAGAAATTGTGGAGGGGGATCTCCCGCTCTCCAGCAGGGCCAGCAGCCACTACCCGGGCATCGTGGACCAGCATGGGGCCGATGCTGTCCGCCGAGGGCGCGCCGTTGCAGATGTTGCCCCCCAGCGTCCCCCGGGTGCGGATCTGGACAGAGCCCACCCGGGAGCAGCCCTCGAACATGGCCCGATAGTGCTTCTTGATCACATCCCACAGCTCGATCTCCCGATGGGTGGTCAGGGAGCCCAGATCCAGCCCCTGTGCCTCGTCAAAGGTATGTCCCTGCAGGGTGGGAATGTTCTTGATGTCCACCACCTTGCCGGAGCGGTCCTTTCCCCCGTGCATATTGACAAACACATCCGTGCCGCCGGCCACCACCTCGGCGCCCTCCGCTTTCAGGCGGCAGGCCTCCTCCATGGTGTCCGGCATATAGAGTTCAAACTTCGGAAGCATGGCCGCGCTCCTTTCTGAACAAAATGTGTTCCGGCTTGATGGGGATGGAGGTGAAATCCGTGCGGCAAGCGTGGCACACCGCGTTCACGATGGCCGCAGCCGTGGGCGCCAGGCCCGGCTCGCCGATGCCCTTGACGCCGTATGGGCCCTCCGGATGGGCCTGCTCCACCAGGGTGATCTTCATCTCCACGTCGGAGTCCATGAAGGTGGGGACCTTGTAGTCCACCATGTTGCCGTTGCGGAGCTTGCCGTCCTCGTAGATCATCTCCTCCATCAGCGCGTGGCCCAGTCCCATGATGATGGAGCCCTCGATCTGCTGGAGGCAGCCGGTGGGGTTGATGGCCTTGCCCACATCGTGGGCGGCCCCCACCTTCTTCACGTGGACCCGGCCCGTCTTGGGGTTCACCGCCACGACAGCGGCCTGGGCGCCGTGCATCCACATGACCGTGGGCCGCTTGGACTGCCGGCCGTCCACCGGCGGGGGATCGAAGATGTCAGAGGTGCCATACCGGCCTACCGCCACCACCGGCGGCTGCTCGTGGAGGATACCGGAAGTCCCCACATCGTTGATGTGGATGCGCTGTTCCGGTCGGGACCGACCCTGGATATAGCCGTCGGCGGTGTAGGTTACATCCTCCGGTGCCACGCCGAACTTGATGGCCGCCAAGCGGCACAGCTGTTTTTTGATGTCCTCGCAGGCCTCCAGCACCGCATTGCCGGAGTGGAAGGTGGAGCGAGAGGACGTGGTGGTCTTATCATAGGGAGTAATGGCGGTATCCACCGGTGCCATGGAGATCTTCTCCAGAGCCATACCCAGGGTTTCCGCCGCAATCTGGGGCAGTGTGGTGGTGACGCCCTGGCCCATCTCTGTGCTGGCGGACATGATGTACAGGGAGCCGTTCTCGTTCATCTTCACCAGAACCGAGGTGGTGGAGGGGGTACCGGTGAGCTTGTTGAAGCAGGCGATGCCCTTACCGCAGAGGTTTCCCTCCTCGTCCGTCCAGCGGTCCGGCAGATCCTTCCAGCCGATGTTGGCTGCGGCGGTCTCCAGACACTCCTTCACCGCCATGGTCTGCATGATCTCGCCGGTGATGCCTACATCTCCGTTTTGCAGCACGTTTTTCAGGCGCAGCTCCAGGGGATCTATCCCCAACTTCTCGGCGATCCGGTCCATCTGCCGCTCGTGGGCAGTGGCCACCTCCGTGACGCCAAAGCCACGATAGGCGGTTCCCAGGGTCTTATTGGTCATGTATACATAGGCATCCACCTGGGCGTTAGGGATCTTGTAGGGGCCGTTGGCGGCAAAGCCTGCGTTGTAGTCCACCCGGGGATTGGTGGTGACATAGGCGCCGGCATCCCACTGAATCTCCACCTTTTGGGCAGTGAGTGTACCGTCCCGCTTCACGCCGGTCTTCATGTGGATGTGGACCGGGGAGCGGCACACAGTTGCGGCAAATTCTTCGTCCCGGCCGTAGGTCAGCTTCACCGGACGGCCCTTGGCCTTCAGGGAGAGGGCCACAGCAATGGGCTCGCACTTGGCTTCATACTTGCCGCCGAAGCCACCGCCGATCTCCGTGACCGTAAGGCGCACCTTCTCCATGGGCACATGAAAGGTCTTGGCGATCAACCCCCGGTTGCTGAAGGGGGACTGAGCGGGCACCCAGATGTGGATCTCCCCAGAGATGGGATCCGCCTGCGCGGTGGCAGTATGGGTTTCAATGGTGGTGTGCTGCAGCATCCCGCAGGTGAAGTCGCTCTCCACGATCTCGTCCGCCTGGGCGAAGCCAGCCTCCACATCTCCCTTTTTCAGGTGGTACTGGTCCCCGATGTTGGTGCCCTGCACCGGGAAGCAGGCACTGGAGCAGTCGTACTGGCTCCAGTCCTCATGGACCAGCACCTCATTTTTCATAGAGGTCTCCAGGTCATTGACCACTGGTAACTGCTCATACTCCACCTGGATCAGCCTTGCGGCCTCCCGTGCGATTTCCTGGGTGTCAGCCGCCACGGCGGCCACCGGCTCCCCCTGGTAGCGGACCTTCTCCCGGGCCACGATGGGCTGGTCCGCAATGAAGGAGCCGAACAGCGTGGGGCAGTCCGCGCCGGTGATCACTGCCCGGACGCCGGACAGCGCGGCGGCCTCCTGCGTGTTAATCTGTAAAATGCGGGCGTGGGGATAAGGACTGCGGGCTACTGCGGCATACAGCTGCCCGGGCAAATCCACATCCGAGCCATACTGGGCAGTGCCGGTGACCTTGGCGATGCCGCCCTTTCGGATCTGTGTATGGCCGATGACCCGCTCTTCTCCTGTGGTATCCTTCCGGTTAATCACCAGACGGTCCCAGTCACGGCCTTCCTGCATCATGAAAGTCTCCTCTCCTCTCTTTCCTGCGGAACGGCCTCCGCCTGTTCCGTCTCTGTCACATAGCGTTTCAGTTCCTCTCCAAAGTGTTTGATATGCAAAAACATATAGGCGCCCGCCTCCTGCTCCGCATGGCTGCGCAGAGTGCGGAAAATCTGCCAGTGCTGTTCCGCCAGTTCCGGCAACGACTCCTGGGTTACTGCCACTGACACGCTGGTCCACTCCACCAGGCGCAGATTGTCCCACGCCCGCTTCAGGGATGGACTGTCAGCGGCGTCCACGATCATGCCGTGAAACGCGATGTCCATCTCTGCAAAGGAGGCATCATCCTCGGCCTGATCCATCTTTTTCAGCAGGACCTCCATGGCGTCCAGCTGCTCCTGCGTGGCTAGACGGGCCGCCTGGCGGGCCGCATACTCGTCCAAAAAGGCCCGGGTATTGTAGATGTCTTCAATGTCGCTTGCCTTCAGGTGGCGGACGAAGGTGCCGGAATAGGGCCGTTCCTCCACCAGGCCCATGGCAGCCAGCTCCAGCAGAGCCTCCCGCACCGGCGCCTGGGAAACATTCATCTCCCGGGCCAGCTGGGTCTCCACAATCCGATCTCCCGGCCGGTACACGCCCTGGGCGATCTGTCTCTGGATGTACGTCCGGATCTCCCGCCGCATGGTGCTCTTCCTCTGTCCTGCAGGCATGGCTCCGCCCCCCTCTTTCTCCCTATCCTTCTATAAAATCGATTTTTATTATTTTAATAATCGATTATTATTTTGTTTTATTGTATCCCGCTTTGAGGAATTTGTCAATGGATTTGACGGTTCCCTCATCTGCCGCCGATGCGGGCTTCCCGCTCCCGCAGATAGGCTTCAAAGGTCTCCTGCCGTAGGTTCACGATGAGCTGTTGTGGGAACTCCAGCTCGTCCAGCAGCGCCATGATCGGCGCCACATTGCCCACCATGGTGTCGAAATGGGCATCACTGGCCACGCAGACCCGCTGGCTGTGGGCCTTGCAGCACAGGATGTATTGCTTTAAAGAGGGTAGGCTGCCGGGCCGGTGGGCCGTGGTGGAGTTGTTGTTCAACTCCAGCAGCTTTCCCTGGTGCTGAGCCTCCTGCACAATGGCCTCAAAGTCACAGGGGACGCTGGGGTCATCCGCATGGCCGATGATGTCCACATAGGGATTCTTCAAAATCTCCAAATAGGTGGCGGTGTTGGCTGCTCGATCCATCTTCTCCGGGAACATGTGGGAGTGAATGCTGGCAATGACAAATTCGCACAGCTTCAGATACTCCTCTGGAATGTCCAAGTGGTTCTGATGGTCGAGGATATTGACCTCGATCCCCTGATACACCCGGATCCCCTCCACCTCCTGAGGCAGCATCCGCTGGCTGTGTGGAATAAAGGAAGGCGCGCCGCCCTCTATCCCCGACGCATGCTCGGTCAAACACAGGCCTTTCATGCCCCGCCCTCTTGCGGCACAGCAGTTTTCCCGCAGAGTGGACCAAGCGTGTCCGGATAGGATCGTATGGGTGTGGGTGTCCACTTCCAGAGTCATTTCTCTTAATTGCATAAAATTTAACGCCCCTTTTTGTTAAGTATTTTGACAAGAATCTGACGGTTTTTCCTTGACTTTTTTGGGGGTTCTGATTAAAATGAGCCTATGATAAATAATCGATTATTTAATTTTTCGAACATATATGTTATCTCTTTTCTATTTCGCAGCATATCATCTTTTTAAAGATAAATCAACTTTTTTGTTAATTAATCTGTGAATTAAACAAAAATATTTTAATTTTTACAAATTCTATTCTTAATTTATTTTTAAGCAAATATAATCGATTAAAATTATCGGTCCATGTCCTGCCGTCGCGGCAGCATTGATAGAGATCCAAGGCGCGCGATCCTCGATTATCCAGTTCCAAAAACAGTCTAAATCAGACAGAAGGAGAAATCATCATGAGTGATACTTCCAAGGTTCTCGCAACAAAATTCACCGACGACCGCTTCCCCATCGAGTGGAAGGACGAGGGCGAGAAGAGCCTGATGTGGTTCTACGATGACTTGCACTGCCCGAACCCCATCTCCCCACTATATTTCGACATTGGCGGCTGGTGGGACTGCGATGGCCGCTGGGGTGCCGACTGTACTTATATGTATCAGCGGTTCGGTGCCCCCATCGGCAAGGCCTGGATCGCCAAGAAGATCGGCGGCTATGTTTACTCTGCCGTAGTGCCCCCGGAGACGGACGCCGACAAGGTGGGGCCCATGTTCGACTACTACACCAAGGTCATGCCCATCTACGCAGACACCTTTATGGACCGTTGGAAGAAGGAGTACGTGCCCCGCCTCCAGCAGATGCAGAACGCCATTCTAGACTTCGACTTTGAGCACAAGTCCCTGCCGGAGATCATGATCCACATGGAAGATATGCTGGATATGAAGTCCGAAGCCTTCCGAATCCACTGGATCATCAACCTGGCCCAGTTCCAGGCCTCTACGGACTTCACCAACGCCGCCAAGGCAGCCGGCGCCGACGATGTGCTGATCGGCAAGATTAATGTCTCCCCCGCCGACCGCAACTGGGACTCCCTGAAGGCCCTGTGGGAGATGAAGGAGGAGATCTGCCGTGTCCCTGCTCTGAAGGAGCTGTTCCTCTCCGCAGCAGACAGCGCCGCAATCAAGGAGAAGGCCGCCAGCGTCCCCGGCAGTGAGACGTTCCTGGAGATGATGGACGCTTACCGCAAGGAGTACGGCTTCAAGGCCATGTACACCCACGAGTTCATCTACAAAACCTGGTATGAGGATCCCACCCCTGCCTATGAGGCGGTGCGCGGCTATGTAGCCAGCGACTATGACTTCAACGCCGAGTACAAGGCCTGCATGGATTCCCAGCAGGCGGCCATCCAGGATCTGTACGCCAAGGTCAGCGATCCCGAGCAGTTGGCCCAGCTAAAGCACTATCTGGAGCTGTCCGTGAAGATGGCACCCATCACGCCGGACCACCACTTCTACATCGACCAGGGCATCTACTCCCGGCTGCGGGTAGCCTTTGTCCAGATTGGCAAGGCCCTGGTCCGGGCCGGCATCCTGGACGATCCCGAGGACATCTTCATGCTGAAGTACGATGAGATCCGCTGCACCGCCACTTCCAACTACCCTGTCCGGGAACTGGTCAAGAGCCGCCGGGCCGAGATGGACGCCGCCCGCAAGCTCCATCCCCAGGAGTGGTACGGCACTGCCACCGAGTGGTCGGTTTATCAGGAGCCCTACAAGTCCCTGTGGGGCTATCCCCAGAAGTTCGAAGCCGAGATGAAGGAAAAGGCCGAGAAAACCGAGATCAGCAAGACGGTCCTCAAGGGCATCCCTGGCTGTCCCGGCGTCCAGGAGGGCATCGCCCATCTGGTGTCCGATCCCTCTGAGCTGGATACTGTCAAAGAGGGCGAAATTCTGGTGTGCAAGATGACCAACCCCGCTTGGGTGGTTTCTTTCTCCAAGATCTCCGCGCTGGTCACCGACACCGGCGGCGCTCTGTCCCACCCCGCCGTGGTGGCCCGGGAGTTCGGCGTCCCCTGTGTGGTAGGCACCCGCCGCGCCACCCAGCTGATCAAGACCGGCGATAAAATCCGCGTAGACGGCTCCATCGGCGTAGTGGAAGTTCTCAGCTGAGGAGCTGCAACACGGCTGCGGCGCTGAATACAGCGCCGCAGCCGGTTTCCCTGAACAAGACGCCCGCCATCCGGCGGGAATTGGAACAGAAAGGAAGTCCTGCATCATGAGTCCATATTTGGCATGGTTTGACGAAATCCCCGACGAGGAACTGGCCCACGCCGCCGGAGGCAAGGGCGCCAGCCTCTGCCGTATGTCCCGGGCCGGGCTGCCGGTGCCCAAGGGGTTCATCGTCCGCTCAGAGATGTTCAACGCATTCATGGAGGCCAACGGCCTCTGGGACTATGTCTTTGAAAAGCTGGACACCATCGACTTCTCCAGCGACGCATCTTTGATCTCCGTCGCGGCCGAGATCCGGGAGCGCATCATCAGCTCCCCCGTTCCCCAGGAAATGGCCGAGGACATCATCCGGTTCTACAGCCAGATTGGCGACTCCCGCCAGCCGGTGGCCGTCCGCTCCAGCGGTACCGCCGAGGATCTGGACGACGCCAGCTTTGCCGGGCAGCAGGAGACCTTCCTGTTCGTCATCGGCAATGACGACGTGGTGAAGTACATCAAGGAGTGCTGGGCCTCCCTGTACAACGACCGGGCCATCTTCTACCGCCGCGAAAAGCACTTTGACGAGCGGAACATCTCCATCGCGGTGGTGGTTCAGTGCATGGTCAGTGCCCAGAAGGCTGGCGTGATGTTCACCTCCAACCCCATCACCAACGACTATGACACCGTGGTGCTGGAGGCCGCCTGGGGCCTGGGCGAGGCCATCGTCTCTGGCATTGTCACCCCGGACAATCTGTGGATCAACAAGCACACCGGGGAGGTCACCACGGAGTACATCTCTGAAAAGGAGACCATGGTGGTCCGCCTCAACGAGCGGGGCGGCACGAAGGAGATCCCGGTGCCCGAGGACCAGCGGGAGGCCCCCGTGCTGACAGATGACGAGCGCAACCAACTGGTGACCCTGGCCAACAGGATCGAGGCCTTCTACAAAAAGCCCGAGGATATCGAGTGGGCCATCGTAGACGGGCAGGTGTATCTGCTCCAGTCCCGGCCTATCACCACCATGAAGTGATCCCCTACTAAACTGACACCCAATTTTCAGAACAGGAGAGACGATATGAGCACATTTTCCGAACAGATTAGCAGCAACAAGGCCGTAATCCGCTTTGATGTGGTGGGCGGTCCGGAGCGCACTGCAGTGGCGGAGGACATGTCCTTCCTCAACTACCGCCTGGGCTCTGTGGAGGTCTCCCACGAGGTCACCAAGGAACAGCCCGATATCATCTGGTACTATGACGAGGCAGTGAAGTCCATCCGCTACGAGAACGAACAGCTGATCCTCACCAGCTTCTGGGAAGAAGGTGAGCTGAACAAGATCATGGTCACCATGCTGGCCAACCAGATGGATAAGGAGGGGCTACACCCCTTCCACTCCTCCAGCGTGGTCTACAGGGGCCACGGCATCCTGCTGGTGGGCGGTGAGAACAACCACGGTAAGTCCATGACCCAGCTGGAGGGCTGCCGCCGGGGCGCCTCCATCTTCTCCACGGAGACCACGGTCATGGACCACGAGACCGGCATCGCCCTGTACGGCTCCAAGAACATCTACGTCCGCAAGCGGGCCAAGGGCACCGAGCGTTCTGACCTGGCGGACCAGGACGAGGGCGTGAAGATGTTCTTCGGCGACGAACCGGAGATGCCCATGTGCTACGAGCCAACCAACATGGACCTGGCTATCATGCCCTGCATCGACGGCTGGTTCAAGACCGAGGTCAAGCCCATGGGCCAGTTCGAAGCCGCCTATCAGAGCTATCACTCCATGATGAACTTCTTCGGCCTGAACCAGCTGCTGTGCGGCAAGCACGGCCTGGTAATGCCCATCGTGGACACCGATGAGCGCCGGCAGGACCGGGGCGCCTTCTGCGCCAAGTACGCCGCCGGGCGGCCCTACTTCATGATCCGCGCCAAGTCTCCCCAGCTGGTCTTTGACGAGATCGACAAGCTGATGGAGCAACTCCACTTGAACTGAGATGAAGCTGATTTTGTTGGGCGCCCCCGGCGCCGGTAAGGGAACACAGGCAGAAATCCTGTGCAGAGAACTGAGCATTCCCACCATTTCCACAGGCAACATCCTCCGGGCGGCTATCAAGAACGGCACGCCCACCGGCCTGAAGGCCAAGTCCTATATGGACGCCGGCCAGCTGGTGCCGGACGACGTCATCATCGGCATCGTCACGGAGCGGCTGGCAGAGGATGACTGCAAGAACGGCTATATCCTGGACGGGGTGCCCCGCACCATCGCCCAGGCCGCGGCTCTGGAAAAGGCCGGGATCACATTTGACGACGTGATCTCTATTGAGATCTCTGACGAGACCATCATGGAGCGGATGAGCGGCCGCCGTGTCTGCGAATCCTGCGGGGCCAGCTACCACATGGTAGCTGTGCCCCCCAAGCAGGAGGGCGTGTGCGACAAGTGCGGCGGTAAGCTGGTCCAGCGGAAAGATGATGCCCCCGAGACCGTCAAGGCGCGGCTCGAGGTCTATCATAAGGAGACCGAGCCGCTGAGGGACTTCTATGCCCAGCGGGGACTCCTGAAGCCTGTGGAGAATCAACCCTCTGTGGAAGAGACCTCCCGGGCCATCCTCCACGCACTGGGGAGATGAGCGTATGATTACACTCAAATCCCCCCATGAGATCGAATTGATGCGCCGGGCCGGAAAAATTACCGCGGCTGCCCGTGCTTATGCAGGGGAATTGGTAAAGCCCGGCGTCACAACCCATGAGATCGACCGTGCAGTGGAGCATTTCATTCGCAAGCAAGGCGCAGTCCCCTCCTTCCTGCATTACAACGGCTATCCGGCCAGCGCCTGCATCAGCGTCAATGACGAGATCATCCACGGAATTCCCGGACCCCGGGTCCTCCAGGAGGGCGATATCGTCAGTGTGGATGTGGGAGCGTACATTGGAGGGTTCCACGGCGACTGTGCGGCCACCTTCCCCTGCGGCAGGATCTCCCCGGAGGCGCAGGATCTGATCGACGTGACCAGACAGAGCTTTTTTGAGGGGATCAAGTTCGCCAAGGAGGGCTACCGGCTGTTCGATATCTCGGCAGCCATCCAGCAGTACGTGGAGAGTCACGGCTACTCCATCGTCCGGGAATACGTCGGCCACGGTGTCGGCGCCCAGATGCACGAGTCGCCGGAGATCCCCAATTACGGCCATCCCGGCCGGGGGCCCAGGCTCCTCCGCGGCATGACGCTTGCAATCGAACCCATGGTGAACGCCGGTTCGGCGGCCATCCAGCAGATGAGCGACGGCTGGACCGTCAAGACGCTGGACGGCAAATGGGCGGCCCACTATGAAAATTCCATTCTGATCACGGACGGCGAGCCTGAGATCCTGACGGCCCCCGCCATCTGAGAGGAAACGCATGGAAATTGCAGCATCCAACATCGTAAGATCCGTTGCCGGCCGGGACCAGGGAAAGCTCTTCATCGTTCTCGCGGTGGAGGGGGAGTACCTGCTGCTGGCGGACGGGAAATCCAGGAAGGTGGAGTCGCCCAAACGCAAAAAGCGCAGACACGTGCTGTTTGTAGCGGCGGACGAGAACCGGCTTTCTGAAAAGATCAGAGGCGAAGCCAGGATCACCAACAGCGAGCTTCGCAAAACCCTTGCGGCTTACCGCGAGGAGGTTTATCCGGACCAGGAGGGATAACGTTTGGCAAAATCCGACATGATTGAAGTGGAGGGTGTCGTGGTGGAAGCCCTGCCCAACACAACGTTCCAGGTAGACATTGGAAATGGACACAAGATTTTGGCACATATTTCCGGAAAACTCAGAATGAATTTCATCAGGATTCTGCCCGGCGACAAGGTGACGGTGGAGATGTCCCCGTATGACCTGACCCGCGGCCGGATCACCTGGCGCAGTAAGTAAGCGCCACTTGAGCTGAAAAGACACAAACCGCTGAAAGGAATGGTTAAAAACTATGAAAGTAAGACCGTCCGTGAAGCCCATGTGCGAGAAGTGCAAGGTCATTCGCCGCAAAGGCCGTGTCATGGTCATTTGCGAGAACCCCAAGCATAAGCAGAGACAGGGCTAACATTTAATTGGAGGTGCTTTGAGAGTATGGCACGTATTGCCGGTATTGACCTGCCGAAGGATAAGCGTATCGAGATCGGCCTCACTTATATCTACGGCATTGGCAGAAAGAGCGCCAAGGACATCCTGGCGCAGACAGGCGTCAACCCCGACACCCGCGTGAAGGATCTGTCCGACGCCGACGAGCAGAAGCTGCGCGACGCCATCGACAGCTATACCGTTGAGGGCGACCTGCGCCGCCAGACCGCTCTGGACATCAAGCGGCTGACCGAGATCGGCTGCTATCGCGGCATTCGCCACCGCAAGGGTCTGCCCGTGCGCGGCCAGCGCAGCAAGACCAATGCGCGGACCCGCAAAGGTCCCAAGAAGACCATTGCCAACAAGAAGAAGTAAGGAGGGAGAACCAAGATGGCAACTGCAAAGGCATCCGCCGGCAAGAAGGTCATTCGCCGCCGGCGTGAACGGAAGAACATTGAGCGGGGCCAGGTCCATATCCGCTCTTCGTTCAACAACACCATGGTAACTGTTACCGATACACAGGGCAACGCGATCTCCTGGGCTTCCTCCGGCGGCCTCGGTTTCCGCGGCAGCAAGAAGTCCACCCCCTTCGCGGCACAGACCGCGGCTGAGACGGCCGCCCGCGCCGCTATGGAGCATGGCCTGAAGACCGTCGAGGTCTTCGTCAAGGGCCCCGGCCAGGGCCGTGAGGCCGCGATCCGGGCGCTGCAGGCCGTGGGCCTGGAAGTGACCATGATCAAGGACGTCACGCCCATCCCCCACAATGGCTGCCGCCCCCCCAAGCGCCGCCGTGTCTGATTTGAAGAGGAGGTAACAAGCAAATGGCTAAGAATATGCAGCCGATCGCGAAGCGCTGCAAGGCTCTGGGCATTTCTCCTGCCGTGATGGGCTATGCGAAGAAGGAGACCAATCGCAACCCCGGCGGCCAGATGAGAAAGAAGAAGAGCGAATATGGCATCCAGCTGAATGAGAAGCAGAAGGTCAAGTTCATCTATGGCATTCTGGAGAAGCAGTTCCACGCCTATTACGAGGCGGCCGCCAAGACCCCCGGCAAGACCGGCGACAACCTGCTGATCGCTGTGGAGCGCCGTCTGGACAACGTGGTATACCGCATGGGCTTCGCCATGACCCGCCGTCAGGCCCGTCAGCTGGTGAGCCACGCCCACTTCACCGTCAACGGCCGGAAGGTCGACATTCCCTCCTATCAGGTCAAGGCCGGCGATGTGATCGAGGTTGCCGAGTCCAGCCGCTCCTCTGAGATCTTCAAGCGCCTGCTGGGCCAGGATGCCCCCGTGTTCCTGATCCCCGCCTGGATGGAGCGTGAGAAGAACGCCCTGAAGGGCACCGTGACCCGTCTGCCCGCCCGGGAGGACATCGACGTTCCCGTCGAGGAGCACCTCATCGTTGAGTTGTACTCCAAGTAAGCGGAGGATACCCTCAATAATGATAGGAACTGCCGGCGGCGCGCAATCATGCGTGCTCGCAACAAGAAGATGAAGGAGGGTACTACTGCATGATCGAAATTGAAAAGCCCCAGATTGAGTGCATCGAGACGCCGGGGGACGCCACATACGGCAAGTATGTGGTGGAACCGCTGGAGCGCGGCTACGGCACCACTTTGGGCAATGCGCTTCGCCGCATTATGCTTTCCTCTCTGCCCGGCACGGCCCCGACCACCATCAAGATCGCCGGCGTGCAGCATGAGTTCTCCACCATCCCAGGTGTCAAGGAAGACGTGACGGAGATCGTCCTGAATGTGAAGGGCCTGCTCACCAAGCTCCACTGCGAGACGGTGAAGACGGTCTACATCGAGGCGGTGGGCCCCTGCGAGGTCAAGGCCGGCGATATCAAGGCCGACGGCGAGGTGGAGGTCCTGAATCCCGACATGCACATTGCCACGCTGGATAACGGCGCGACGCTGAACATGGAGATCACCCTGTCCCACGGACGCGGCTATGTGCCTGCGGACCGCAACAAGCCGCAGCAGAACGTGATCGGCGTCATCGCCGTGGACTCCATCTACACCCCCGTGTATAAGGTCAACTACACCGTGGAGCCCACCCGCGTGGGTGCCTCCAGCGACTTCGACAAGCTGACGCTGGAGGTCTGGACCGACGGGACCATCTCTGCCCGGGACGCCGTGTCCTTGGGTGCGAAGATCCTGTGCGACCACTTTACGCTGTTCACCGACCTCTCTGAGAACGTGGGCAGCAAGCCCACTGTGGTGGAGAAGGCGGAGGCCCAGCGGGACAAGGTGCTGGAGCTGACCATTGAAGAGCTGGATCTCTCCGTCCGCAGCTTCAACTGCCTCAAGCGTGCCAACATCAACACCGTGGAGGATTTGATTTCCAAGACGGAGGACGAGATGATGAAGGTCCGCAACCTGGGCCGCAAGTCCCTGGAAGAGGTCATCAACAAGCTGGCGATGATGGGACTCCATCTGGCCGACGAAGATAACAACAACTGATTCCAATGCCGGCGGACGTTCCCCGGCTGACCAAAATCCTGATAAGGAGGAAACCGAAATGCCCGGAACTCGGAAACTTGGCAAGCCCACTGACCAGCGCATGGCGATGCTGCGTCAGCAGGTGACGGATTTCCTGGACAACGGCAAGATGGAGACCACTCTTGCCCGCGCCAAGGAGATCAAGCCTCTGGCTGAGAAGATGATTACCCTCGGCAAGAAGAGCGACCTGGCCGCTTATCGGCAGGCTATGAGCTTCATCACCCGCGAGGATGTCTGCAAGAAGCTGTTCAAGGAGATCGCTCCCAGCTATGCAGAGCGCAACGGCGGCTACACCCGCGTGATCCGCACCGGCGTGCGCCGCGGAGATGCCGCGGAGACCGCTATCATCGAGCTGGTGAAGTAAGAACCCGCAATCAAAAAAGCCCTTTGTCATGGGAACCTAGGACCTGTGACAAAGGGCTTTTGATTGTTCTTGTGGACCTGAAGGAGATGTGATACAATGGAAGCGAAGGGGGAGATCTCTATGCGCATGGTTCACTGTGAGGACTGCGGAAAGCGGTATGACTACGATGTGGATGGCTTCTGCCCCCGGTGCGGGGCCTTCAACCAGCCTGTCTGGGTCCGGAGTGGCGGGACCGCCGCGGCCGCTGAGTCCCCTGCGGCACAGCAGAAGCGGACAGGGAGGCTCCAGCGGGAACTGGGAGAAAATCTCCGTCAGGCAGAGATGGCCATGGGCCGGCTGCTGAAGGAGCAGTCCCACGGTCGACGGCTGCCCGGCGGGGACTTGTGAGCGCCCGGCAGCAGAGCAAAGGAGGGAACATCTGTGAAGAAGATTTCCTGCGCTTCGTGCGGCAAACGGTATGATTGCGATGCAGACGGCTTCTGCCCCCGGTGCGGGGCCTTCAATCAGCCTGCAGGGGACGGAGACGCGCCGCAGCTCGAGAAGAAACCGGAATTTCAGCAGAGGGAGAAGCCCGCAGCACGCGGGCGAAAGAGAGCCCATTCAGCTGCCAAGGAGGGGGGACTGCTTCTGGGACTGGAAGTGGTGTCAGATCTGGCAGTGGACCTGGTGGGAGATGCCATTTCTGACCTGTTCTCCTGACCGTCTATGCAGAGCACCGAACGGAATATGAGATGAAGGAAGCGGGCGGGGCCCGCTTCCTTTTTTCGCGTTATGAAAAAACAGGAGAAAATTTTAACGGGTGTAAATTTTCAGCTGCCGCGCAAACTACCGCTGCATGAATGAGGAGGTGTGGGCGCGATGTGGAGAGGTCGCCTGTTTTTTCTGTGCCTTGCCCTGGCACTGCTGTCCGGCTGCGCGCCGGGCGGCCCTGTGGCGGAGGCTGGGGCAGATGCCCAGCTCCCGGCGGACAAGCTGATCGCCATTACATTTGACGACGGCCCACGCCGGAATACTACCGAGCGGCTACTGGACGGCCTGCAGGAGCGGGGGGCAAGCGCCACCTTTTTCCTGATTGGCAAGCAGATCGAAGGCAATGAGGACCTGGTCCGGCGGATGCAGGCAGAGGGCCATCAGGTGGGCAGCCACACCTGGAACCATGTACGGCTTCAGGGGGTCTCCCGGGAGACGCTGCAGCGGGAGGTAGGCCGTACAGAGGAGACGCTGGAAGCGTTGCTGGGAGGGGGGCCATATTGGCTCCGCCCGCCATACGGGGCCGTGGATGCGGCGGACCGGGAGCTGCTGCAGGTGCCCATGATAAAGTGGTCCATCGATCCCAGGGACTGGGAAAAGCTCAATACAGCCCAGGTGAAGGCGGCGGTCCTGGAAAATGCGGCCCCCAATCAGATCATCCTGCTCCATGATATCTACGATACCTCTGTGGACGCGGCACTGGAGATTGTAGATACGCTTCAAGGGGAAGGCTACCGCTTCGTGACGGTGCAGGAACTGCTGGAAGCCAACGGTATCCAACCGGAGGCCGGTGTGCTGTACTGCTCCGGCGACACATAAAAAAGCGCCCGGTGTGCCAGCACACCGGGCGCTTTCAGCGCGAAATCAGCCCTGCAGGATCAGCAGGACCAGCGTCAGGATCAGGAAGATGGCCCCAACCCATTTGGTGGCGCGGGCCAGCTTGGCGTCCAGAGTCTTGGCCTTGTTGCGGGACAGGAAGGAGTCGGCCACACCGCCGATGGCACCGGAGAGGCCGGCGCTCTTGCCGGACTGGAAGAGCACGATGACAATGACTGCCAGACCGCAGAGAAGCTGCAGGATCGTGATGACGAGCGTTAAAGCGTCCATACAGGATAACCTCCAAAACTTTCAGCCATGCAGCGCATGGATCATGATTTCACAGATGTTAATGATACCATAGTTTTCTCTGTATTTCAAGGGGATTTTGCAAAAAAGCAGACAAATCAAAGCTATGCGGAAGCGTACGGACAGACGACAAAAAAGTTTGAAAATGATGGAACAAATGTTTGCTTTTCCTACGGCGTTGTGGTATAATACAGCCAGAAATCCAGCGGAGGTGGACACGTATGCGGGAGCTCTCAAAGATGCAGCAGAAAATCTACGAGTACATTGCCGCCTGTATCCGGGAGCAGGGCTACCCCCCCTCGGTGCGGGAGATCGGGGAGGCCGTGGGGCTGAAGTCACCCTCCACAGTCCATTTTCACCTCAAACGGCTTGAGGAGGCAGGCGTCATTGAAAAGGGCGCCGGCAAGGGCCGCGCCATCACGCTGCGGGAATCTCCTAAGCCTGAAAATCAGGTCCCAGTGGTGGGCAATGTGGCGGCCGGCAGCCCCATTCTGGCGGAGGAGTGTATCGAGGACTATTTGACCTTCGATACCGCCGGTCGGCCCGGGGAGTATTTTGCCCTGCGGGTCCGGGGCGAGTCCATGCTGAACGCAGGCATCCTGCCCGGCGACCTGGTGGTGGTTCACAGCCAGCCCACTGCGCAGCACGGTGAGATTGTGGTGGCTCTGATCGATGACGAGGCGACGGTCAAGCGCCTGTCTCTGAAAAGCGGTCAGGTATGGCTGCTGCCGGAGAATGAGGCATATTCCCCCATTGACGGCACCTATGCCCAGATATTGGGCAAGGTGGCCGCCGTGGTGCGGCGCTATTGAAAGGCGCGGAAGCGCGCAAAGAAAGGGCGTGATGGAAATTTTCCATCACGCCCTCTGTTTTCCAAATCCGGCGGTCACGTCCCGGAGGAATGGGGCCTCCGCCGGACCAGCTGGGGCGCAGGGCCGTCCTGCAGCTCCTGGCGCAGCTTTTCCAGCGCCCGCTTTTCGATGCGGGATACATAGGACCGGGAAATCCCGAAGGAGGCGGCAATTTCCCTCTGGGTCAGGGGGATGGTGCCGCCCAGCCCGTACCGCAGGCGAATGATCTCCGCCTCCCGGGTGGTCAGACGCTCCCGGATGATCTGGTGGAGCCGGAGCGCGCTGTCCCGGTCGTGGATATCGTCCAGCATGGTGTCATCCACGCCCACCACATCCATCAGCTGGAGGGCATTGCCCTCCTTGTCTGTCTCAATGGAATCCGACAGAGAGACTTCTCCCTGGAGCTTTTTCTGGCTGCGGAAGTACATGAGAATTTCGTTTTCAATGCAGCGGGCGGCGTAGGTGGCCAGGCGGGCGCCCTTCTCCGGGTCGAAGCTGGAGATGCCCTTGATGAGGCCGATGGTGCCGATGGAGATCAGGTCCTCCTGATCGGCGCTCTGGGTATAGTATTTCTTGATGATGTGGGCCACCAGGCGCAGGTTCCGCTCGATGAGTACATCCCGGGCCTCCTGATCTCCCTGGGCGTAGCGGCGGAGATATTCCCGCTCCTCTGCGGCGGACAGCGGCTTTGGAAACGACCCGCCGCCGGACAGGCGGAGTGAGAAGAGCAGCGTGTTGGCGAAGAGCAGCAGTGCGGCAGACAACATAGAATCCCTCCCTGTACCATCATTCCTATGCCGGGCAGGGAAGTCCCCATGCGGAAAGCCCTTTGACGGGGCGGCGGGCTGTGGTATACTGGTCTCATCGGACAGAGGAGGGACGGTATGGGCTATCTGGTCTACATCCTGCGCTGCGGGGACGGCACACTGTACACAGGCTGCACCAACGACCTGCCCCGCCGCCTCCAGGCCCACCAAAGCGGGCGGGGCGCCAAGTACACCCGCAGCCGCCTGCCGGTGGAGCTGGTCTACCAGGAGGCGGTGCCGGACCGGTCTGCGGCCCTGCGGCGGGAGGCCGCCATCAAACGGCTGGATCGCAGGCGGAAGCTGGCCCTGATCGCGGCCTTCCGACCGGGGACGGCGGAAAAATGAACAGAACGTAAAATGCGGGAAAAATGCTGACAACCCCTACACATCAGGGAGAAAACGTGCTATCATATATAAGTTGAATTATGCGTTTTTCGGCGGGGGCAGCCCACCGGCAGAGAGGAGGAGGCCATGAGACAGCGAATACAGCGGATGCTGACGGCAGCGGTCGGCCTGCTTCTGCTTCTGTCCGCCAGCGGCTGCGGATTTTCCTTTTCCCCCACGGACCTGTACAGCCTGCCGCAGCTGCCGGAGGAGTACACGGAGCTGAACAGCTCACTCAACCAGCTGCTGGAGAGCGGGGCGGAGTACGCGGCCCCCGTCTCCGGCAGCAACATCCAGCCCGTGCAGCTGGAGGATCTGGACGGAGACGGCGAGGAGGAGGCGCTGGCCTTCTTCCGCAACTCCGCGGATGAGAAGCCCCTGAAGATCTATATTTTTACCGCCGGAAAGCAGGGATATGAGCAGGCTGCCGTCATTGAGGGCACCGGCACCAGCATTTACAGCATTGCCTACGAGGATCTGGACCAGGACGGCCGGAAGGAGCTGCTGGTGGGCTGGCGGGTCAATACGGACCTCCTGGCCCTCTCCGTCTACACCCTGCGGTCCGGGGAGCCGGAGGAGCTGGTGCAGGGCACCAGCTATGTGAAATATGCGGTCAACGATCTGAATCAGGATGGCCTGTGGGAGCTGGTGGTGCTCCGGGCCGATGAGGAGGGCAACGGCATTGCGGATTACTACTGCTGGCAGGAGGAAGAGTTCCAGCTGCGAACCTCCGCACGGATCACCAGCACCATGGCGGAGCTGAGCCAGCAGGGGCGTGTGAAGAGCGGTGTCCTGCAGGACGGTACGCCGGCCCTGTTCGTCACGGGGGTGGAGGAGTCGGCCTGGATGGTCACTGACATCCTGACCGTGAAAAATGGAGAACTGGTGAACATCCTGCTGTCCGACGTGACGGGGGTGTCTTCGGAGATCGCGCCCTTCAGTTCCCTGTACCCGGAGGATATCAACGGCGACGGTATCACAGAGGTCCCCCATCCCGAGCCGATCCCGGCCTGGGGAAACGTGGGTGAGGACCCCTGCCGGCGGATCGACTGGTATACCTATACCAGCGACGGCACCAAAGCGGCTGTGGTGAGCACCTACCACAGTGTGGAGGACGGCTGGTACCTGCGCCTGCCGGACGTGTGGAAGGATCAGATCCTCATTACCCGCACGGCCGGGACGGAGGAGGTCACGGTCACATTCTCCTACCGGGGAGACAGCGGGGAGCCGCCACAGGATGTCCTGCGGATCACCAAGCTCACAGGCTCCGGCCGCGAGGCCAGAGCCACCCGGGGCGGCCGGGTCATCCTGCGCCGTCTGCCGGAGATCATCTACACGGCCGAGCTTCTGGACGCAAATGGGAGCTGGGAATACGGCCTGACGGAAGACGAGGTGCGGGAGGCGTTCAGCCTGATCACCACGGAGTGGTCCGCCGGCGACAGCTGACAGAGAAGAAAGGACGGTATGCCGAATGAAAAAAGTAATGGTGCTGGAGGATGAGTCCAGCATCCGCAGCTTTATCGTCATCAACCTGCGCCGTGCCGGGTACGACGTCATTGAGGCGGAGACCGGCGAAGAGGCACTGGACAAGCTGAAGGAGAACCCCGATACCCGGGTGGCGCTGCTGGACATCATGCTGCCGGGGATCGACGGTTTTGAGGTCTGCCGCCGCATCCGGGCCACCAACACCAAAATCGGTATCATCATGCTCACCGCCCGTTCCCAGGAGATGGACAAGGTGACGGGACTGATGACCGGCGCCGACGACTATGTGACCAAGCCCTTCTCCCCGGCAGAGCTTACCGCCCGTGTGGACGCCCTGTTCCGCCGGGCCGGCGGAGAGGAGATCCCCCAGACCGGGGAGATTCGGCAGGATCCCTTCCTGCTGAACACCCGCAACCGGACGCTGGAGAAGAACGGCCAGCGAATCAAGCTGACCCAGGTGGAGTATTCCATCATGAAGGTGTTCATGGAAAATCCGGGCAAGGCCCTCTCCCGGGAGGAGATCCTGGATATGGTCTGGGGCCGGGACTACTTCGGTGAGCTGAAGATCGTGGATGTCAACATCCGCCGCCTGCGGCTGAAGATCGAGGACAACGTGCAGAATCCCACGTACATCACCACGGTGTGGGGATACGGATACAAGTGGG
>NZ_KI271712.1:21736-29638 GCF_000469445.2 Oscillibacter sp. KLE 1745
GTGTGGGGATACGGATACAAGTGGGGGTTCTGAGCGGCTCCGGGCGTTGTCCGGGGCCCCGCGGAGCGGGGCGGGCCGATGGCCCGTACAAGCGTTTTGGCGGAAGCCAAAACCTTGGCGCAAGGTGGAATTTACTTCCGCCGCGCAAGCTGAGGAAAGGGGTCCCATCCCGCGCCGCGGGATGGGAAGCAACGTGCAGAATCCCACGTATATCACCACGGTGTGGGGATACGGATACAAGTGGGGGTTCTGAGAAAATCGGCCGGCCAGTGATGCCGGCGTAAGGAACGCAGGGAAAGGAGGAGCGGCCCATGGCAGAGGAAGAACGGGATCGGAAATGGACGGTGCTGCGCCTCCGGGGCCTGCGGAAGCGGTGGATCGTCAATACCATTCTGCCGGTGCTGGTGCTGCTGATGCTGCTGGTGACGCTGGTATCTGTGGGCGTTTCCACCTACTATTACAGCAGCATGGAAAACGGCCTGATGAAGCAGGCGGAGGCCATGTCCAGTGCTTTCAACGACTACTTCATGAACAGCTACTCCGAGTACAACCAGATGGCGACCCAGGCAGTGGACACCTATGAGGACAAGTCCCGGATTGAGCTGCAGTTCATCGGCAGCACCGGACGTATCCAGATGTCCACCTCCGGCCTGACAGCAGGCAGCTCGCCGGGGACCAGCGATATTACCAGAGCCATCACCAATCAGGAGATCACGCCCTTCCAAGGCAGAGACCCGGAGACGGGTGAGAAGATCATGGCGGTCTCAGCGCCCCTGCTGTTCAACGGCCGGGTGGCGGGCGTCATGCGGCTGGTGACGTCCATGAAGCTGGTGGACCGGCAGATTGTCCTGGTGGTCTTTATCATTCTGGCGGTGGGAGGCATCTGCATGGCCCTGGTGCTGATCTCCAGCCTGCTGTTCATCAACAACGTGGTGGAGCCGGTGGCCGTGGTGTCTGAGGCGGCCAAGCGGATCTCTGCCGGGAGCTATGGCTTCCAGATCGAAAACAAGTACACGGACGAGCTGGGGGAACTGGTGGACAACATCAACGATATGTCCCTCAAGATCGGCCAGAACGAGAAGATGAAATCCGAGTTCATCTCCTCCGTGTCCCACGAGCTGCGGACGCCCCTCACTGCCATCAACGGCTGGGGCGAGACGATTCTGGAGGACACCACAGATGACCCCGCCCAGATGCGCCGCGGCATCCGCATCATTCTGAACGAGGCCCGGCGGCTCTCTACCATGGTAGAGGAGCTGCTGGAATTCTCCAAGATGGAGGACGGCCGATTCACCCTCCGGATGGAGCAGGTGGACCTGCAGGCGGAGTTTGAGGACGCCATCTTCACCTACGGCGAGCTGTTCCGGCAGGAGGGCATCAAACTGAACTACGAGTGCGGGGATGAGGACCTGCCTCCCATCCCCGGCGACTCTGAGCGGCTGAAGCAGGTGTTCTGCAACGTGCTGGACAACGCCGCCAAGCACGGCGGCTCCGGCAAGCGGATCGACACCTCCATCAGCCGGGAGGGCGAGTTTGAGGTGGTTCGGGTCCGGGACTACGGTCCCGGCATCCCGGAGGCGGAGCTGCCCTTCATCAAGCAGAAGTTCTACAAGGGCTCCTCCAAGGCCCGGGGCAGCGGCATCGGCCTTGCGGTGTGCGATGAGATCGTCGGCCTTCACAACGGCATCTTCACCATCGGCAACGCCGATGGCGGCGGCGCGGTGGTCACCATCTGCCTGCCGGTCAAGGAATGATTTTCGAAAATCGAACAAATGTTTGCATTTCTGTACAGAACATGGTAGAATTCAACTGTACGGAATTAGAAAGGAAACACATGGCAAAACAACCCCAATCCTGCGCCTTCCGCACCAGCATCGGCGGACAGGCACTCATTGAAGGCATTCTGATGCGGGGCCCGGAGAAGCAGGCCATCGTGGTCCGGGACCAGGGGGGCAATCTGGTGGAGAAGGTGGAGGAGCTGCGGCTCATCAAGGACCGGCATCCTATTTTAGGCTGGCCCCTGATCCGAGGCACCGTCAACTTCCTCTCCTCCATGGTCAACGGCGTGAAGGCGCTGATGTACTCCGCGGACTTCTATCCGGAGGAGGAGACCACGGAGCCCTCCAAATTTGAACAGTGGCTGGACCGGACCTTTTCCAACAAGAAGCTGGAGGGGCTGATCGTGGGCCTCTCTGTGCTGCTGGGTATCGGCCTGTCCATCTTCCTCTTTCTGGTGCTGCCCACCTTCCTCACCGGCGGGCTGCTGCACTTCTTCCCGGACTTCCCCATGTGGGGCCGGAACCTGATCGAAGGCGTGCTGAAGGTGGCTATCTTCCTACTGTATCTGATCTTCTGCTCCAAGCAGAAGGACATCTACCGGGTGTTCCAGTACCACGGGGCGGAGCACAAGACCATCTTCTGCTACGAGGCGGGGCTACCCCTGACGGTGGAGAATGTCCGCATTCAGCCCCGGCACCATCCCCGGTGCGGCACCAGCTTTCTGTTCGTGGTGATCTTTGTGTCCATCCTGGTGTCCAGTGTGGTGTTCGGCATCTGGCCCATCACCAATGTCTGGCTGCGGACACTGGCACATCTGATTCTGCTGCCTCTGGTGGTGGGCATTACCTATGAGTTCAACCGCTGGGTGGGCCGCCACGTGCAGGACAGTCGGCTGGCCAAAATCCTGACGGCCCCCGGAATGTGGATGCAGAACTTCACCACCAATGAGCCGGACGACTCCATGATCGAGTGCGCCATCCGGTCCCTGGAGCTGGTCTTGCCCAGTGAAAAAGGGAAAGACGAATGGTGAATTTTTGATAATGAGGCGTATTATGGCGACGACATACAACAATTTGTATTTGGATATCCGCCAGCAGCTGCGGAGGGCAGGGATCGAGGAGGCCACGCTGGAGGCCCGGGAGTTGGTTTGCTTCGGCACTAACAAGAGCCGGGAGGAGCTGGCCCGGGATGGGGGACTGTACGCCTCCCCGGAGCTGGAGCACCGGGTCCGGGACTTGGTGCGGCGGCATCTGGAGGGCGAGCCGGTGGCATACCTTATCGGTGAGTGGGAGTTCTATGGGCTCCCGCTGGACATCTCCCGGGACGTGCTGATTCCCCGGCCGGACACGGAGGTGCTGGCGGAGCAGGCCATTGGCTATATCAAGACCTTGGGGGAATGCCGGGTGCTGGACCTGTGCGCCGGCAGCGGCTGCATCGGGCTGGCGGTGGCGGCCCAAGTGCCCCAGGCCCGGGTGGTGCTGGGGGAGTGGTCTGACGGGGCCCTGAAGATCTGCCGCCAGAACGTCCGCCGCAACAGCCTTACCGCCCGGGTGGTGCCCATGCAGGCGGACGCCCGGGAAAAGCCGGAGAAATCCCTGGGAGAGTTCCAGTGCATCGTGTCCAATCCCCCCTATATCCCCCGGGCGGACATCGAGACGCTGGACACCTCCGTCAAGGACTATGAACCCCATCTGGCCCTGGACGGCGGCGAGGACGGCCTGGACTTCTACCGGAGCATCTCCGAGAAGTGGAAGGAGGCCCTGGCTCCCGGCGGCCGTCTGTATTTTGAAGTGGGCATCGGTCAAGCGGACAACGTGCTGCGGATCATGCGGACCCAGGGCTTCGGGGATATCCAAGTGGTGAAGGACCACCACGACATCCCCCGGGTGGTATTCGGAACGCTGTGTACAGAGCTCTGACGTTTAGAGAAAGGAACGGCAATGGTGGGGCTGCCGTTTTATGTGCAGGAGGCGGGAAGTCCGACCCTGCTATGGGCCGGGCCCCTGGTGTCGGGCTGGACGCTGATGCGCCGGGGTTTCGTTAAGCACTCGCCCAAGCCGCGCTATACGGCGTATAGGGCGTCAGCCCTTTCCATGGCGGCCACAGCGGTGACCTATCCTTTTTGCAGCGGTTGAAACAGGCCCGTCCAGTTATGCGCCTGAGTATTGGGACCCTGTCCGGGAGACGCTGCCTGGCGGCCGCGCGGTGATCGTGTATGGAGGGATGCTGTTTGGATCCCTCTGCTGGGGACTCTCTCAGAGAAGTAAGGGACTTACAGATGAGTTGAAATAAAGAGTTTTTATAGAGAATCAGGAGGAGAATACAATGGCGAGAGAGAAAGCGCCGCTGCCCAACGCGGCTCCGGCGGACGATAAGAAGCGGGCCATCGACACGGCCATGGCCCAGATCGAGCGGATGTACGGCAAGGGCGCCATTATGCGCTTCGGCGACAAGGCGGAGCTGAACGTGGATTACATCCCCACCGGCTCTCTGTCCCTGGACGTGGCCTTGGGCATCGGCGGCCTGCCCAAGGGGCGGATTGTGGAGATCTACGGGCCGGAGTCCTCCGGCAAGACCACCCTGGCTCTGCACGTCGTCGCGGAGGCCCAGAAGCGGGGCGGCGAGGTGGCCTTTGTGGACGCAGAGCACGCCCTGGACCCCACCTATGCCCGGGCACTGGGCGTCCAGGTGGAGGACATGCTGATCGCCCAGCCGGACACCGGCGAGCAGGCGCTGGAGATCACCGAGGCCCTGGTCCGCTCCGGCGCCATTGACGTGGTGGTGGTGGACTCCGTGGCGGCCCTGGTGCCCCGGGCGGAGATCGAGGGCGAAATGGGCGACAGTTATGTGGGCCTGCAGGCCCGGCTGATGAGCCAGGCCCTGCGGAAGCTCACCGGCGCCATCGGCAAGACCAACTGCATCGTCATCTTCATCAACCAGCTGCGGGAAAAGGTGGGCATCATGTACGGCAACCCGGAGGTGACCACCGGCGGCCGGGCGCTGAAGTTCTACGCCTCCGTCCGCATCGATGTGCGCCGGATCGAGGCGCTGAAAAACGGTTCTGAGATCGTGGGCAACCGGACCCGTGCCAAGGTGGTGAAGAACAAGGTGGCGCCCCCCTTCCGGGAGGCGGAGTTCGACATCATGTACGGCGAGGGAATCTCCCACTTCGGTGAGCTGCTGGACCTGGGCGTGAAGCTGGAGCTGGTGCAGAAGTCCGGCTCCTGGTTCTCCATCGGGGAGACCCGCATCGGCCAGGGCCGGGACGCCGCCAAGCGGTATCTCCAGGAGAACCCGGAGACGGCGGACAAGCTGGAGGCGGACATCCGCCGGAACTTCGACAAGCTGATGAGCAACCAGTCCCGCATCGCCGCCAAGGCGGCAGGCCGGGCGGTGGATGTGAGCGCCGACGACTTCGAAGATGCGGATTGAGCGCGTCCAGGCGTCTGCCCACAAAAAGGGCCGGGTGCTGGTGTTCCTGGAGGACGGCGCCTGCCTGAAGATCACAGAGCAGGAGGCGCTGGACTTCGGCCTGCGGACTGGAGATGATTTGGACGGCAGACGTCTGGAGCAGCTGAAGAAGGCTGCCAGCGTCTCCAACGTGAAGGCCACGGCGGCGGACCTCATCGGCAAGCGGGCCATGAGCCGCCGCGACCTGGAGCGGAAGCTCCAGGAGAAGGGGGCCAGTCAGGCGGAGGCGCGGTACGCCGCTGAGTGGCTGGAGGCCATTGGTGCCATCAACGATGCAGATTACGCAGCAATCTTGGTGCGCCACTGCGCCGGCCTTGGTTATGGCCCGGCCCGCATTCGAGAGAAACTGCGGGAGAAAGGCGTACCCCGGGAGCTGTGGGACGAGGCTCTGGATCAGGCACCGGACAGCGCCTGGCAGATTGACCGATTTCTTGCGGCCAAGCTCCGGGGCCGGGCCCCAGAGGAGGCGGAGAAGCGGCGGCTCACCAGCGCACTGCTGCGGCGGGGGTTTGCTTGGGGAGACGTCCGGGAGGCATGGAGCCGTCTGGGAGCGGAGATTCTCGAAGAATGAGTCCCGTCTCGCAGGGGGTATTCCCTCCGGGGAGGCATACGGGCCGCCGAATGGCGGTTATGGGGTGCCTGCTCCTACAAGTGGGCGTATCTGCCCAGCCACATCATGGCTGTCATTCCCTGTCCAATGGGACACACATGCCGGCCCCGCCGGGCCCATTTTGCAACAATCCATCGATTGGAGGACTCGATCGTGCCATATAACATTTCCTTTATCTCCCTGGGCTGCGCCAAGAATCAGGTGAACTGCGAGCAGATGATGGCCTCTGTCCAGGCCGCCGGCCATACCATCCAGGCCCAGCCGGAGGGGGCCGACGTGGTGGTGGTGAACACCTGCGGCTTCCTGCAGTCCGCCTGCGAGGAGGCCATCGACAACATTCTGGAGATGGCGGAGCTGAAGCGGGCCGGCCAGGTACAGAAGATCCTGGTCACCGGTTGCATGACCCAGCGGTACAAGCAGGACGTTCTGAACGAGCTGCCGGAGGTGGACGGCATCCTGGGCACCGGCAGCTACGGGGACATCTGCGCCGCCATTGACGAGGTGATGGCTGGCTCCGGCCTGCGGCCCTGCCACCTGGGCAACATCCACACCGCCCCCCAGGACGGGGGACGCATCCTGTCCACGCCCCCCTGGTATGCGTATCTCCGCATCGCGGAGGGATGCGACAACCACTGCGCCTACTGCGTGATCCCCTCCCTGCGGGGCAAATACCGCAGCCGCCCCATGGAGGACCTTCTGGAAGAGGCCAGGGAGCTGGCGGACGCCGGCGTGAAGGAGCTGCTGGTCATCGCCCAGGATATCACCCGGTATGGAACGGACCTGAACGGCGAGCACCAGCTGGCGTCTCTCCTGCGGGAGCTGTGCAGGCTGGACTTCCACTGGGTCCGGCTCCACTATCTGTATCCGGACGAGATCACTGAGGAGCTGATCGACACCATTGCGGAGGAGCCCAAGATCGTCAAGTATCTGGACATCCCCATCCAGCACTGCAACGACGGGATCCTGAAGGCCATGAACCGCCGGGATACCAAGGCGGAGCTGCTGGACCTGCTGACAAAGCTCCGGGCCCGCATCCCCGGCCTGGTGCTGCGGACCAGCCTCATCACCGGCCTGCCCGGCGAGGGCGAGGCGGAGCTGGAAGAGCTGTGTGTCTTTCTCCGGGAGACAAAGATCGAGCGGGCCGGCGTCTTCCCCTTCTCCCCGGAGGAGGGCACCCGGGCGGCCCAAATGGACCATGTGGACATGGAGGAGGCCCGCCGCCGGGCGGAGCTGGTGGTGGACGTCCAGTCCGACATCATCGACGCGTACAACGAGTCTGTTCTGGGAACGGAGCGGGAGGTGCTGTGCGAGGGCTTCGACAGCCAGGCCCAGATGCACTTCGGCCGCAGCTACGCCGAGTCCCCGGACATCGACGGCCGTATCTGGTTTGACGCGGACCGGGAGGTGGAGCCGGGCACCTTTGTGACCGTCCGGCTCACCGGCGTTATGGATGGCGAACTGACCGGAGAACTGGCGGAGGAGTAAACAACCATGAATTTGCCCAATAAATTGACGCTTTTGCGCATTATTCTGATCCCGGTTTTCATGGTGGTGCTGTACTGGGGCTTCCCCGGCGCAACGTGGGTGGCGCTGGCCATCTTCATCATCGCCAGCCTCACGGACATGCTGGACGGCAAGATCGCCCGGAAGTACAACCTGGTGACGGACTTCGGCAAGTTTGCCGACCCCCTGGCGGACAAGATGCTGGTGACCGCCGCCATGCTGTGGTTCGTGGAGAACGGGCAGATGCCCGCCTGGATGCTGCTCATCGTCATCTGCCGGGAGTTTGCCGTCAGCGGCCTGCGGATGATCGCCAGCGACAAGGGACGGGTCATCGCCGCCGGATGGTCCGGCAAGGTCAAGACTGCCGCCACTATGGTGTGCGTGGTGCTGATGTTCCTGCCCATTCCACCGGTGGTGAACACGCTCTGCGTGTGGGTCATCACCCTCACCACCCTGTACTCTGGCGTAGAGTATTTCGTGAAGAACAAGGATGTCATCGCCTCGGCGTGACTCTGACAACAGACGAGCCCCCGGCGGGG
>NZ_KI271712.1:29738-47633 GCF_000469445.2 Oscillibacter sp. KLE 1745
CCCGCCGGGGGCGTTTTGACATGTTCAGCTTCCAGGCCCCAGCCGGTCCCACACCCGCCAGAGGGACAGCAGAGCCACGCCCCCCAGCCACACCGCCAGTACATCCCGGAGGTCGCCCACGGATCGGGGCAGGTACAGGGGCGTGAGCACTTCCCAGAAAAGGCCGCAGGCCAGCAGGAAAAGCGAGGCAGGCAGGGCCCGCTCCACCGGCCGCCGGCGGGTGAGACACAGCAGACCGTTCAGCAGGCACAGCATCAAGCCGCCGGCCAGGAAGTCCGCCCCGTGCCAGGCCAGCAGGCGGCAGCTGGTCAGGGGGACCAAAAGAAAGCGGTTCAGGAGATACAGCCCGGCGATGACCGCGCCGGAGGCGGCGTACCGCCGCAGAAAGGACCGGTCCACCATCAGAAGAACGAGAGGATCAGCAGGGCCACGATGACAGCACCCACCACGCCCCAGAAGCCGATGCCCTCTTGACTCTTGACGGGAGACGGTGTCTCGAAGGCTTTGGGTTTGTAAAGCAGCGCCTCCTCGGATTCCCCGCAGTCCACTACGATCTGCGGGCAGAAGAAATCCTGGTCCAGATGGGCGGCAATGTACTGGGCCGCACTGTCAACCAGTCCCCGCCGCAGCAGGATGCGGGACTGGTTGTTCACATAGTGGGCGATGGCATTGTTGGCATCCTCTTGGGTGAAGCCGCAGTATTTCACCAGCTGGGCAGACGACTCCGTGCTCTGCACAAAGCCGGGGCGGGTGGCAACGACAGCGTATTGGGGCCCACGGGGCGGATGATTGGGCAACTGATAGCCGCATTCCGGACAGATGCTGCCGGAGACCTTCCGCCCGCAGCAGGGACAGGTGTCCGGCGGCTCATAGGCGGCGGTCTGTCCCTCCCCCGGCTCCTTTCCCAACAGCACATAGTCGGCCGACACATGGAGCTTTTCGCACAGCGCGGCGATGGTGGCGGCGTCCGGCGTGGTCTGGCCGCTCTCCCACTTGCTGACGGCCTGCCGGGTGACACCCAGCAGCTCGCCCAGCTGCTCTTGGGTCAATTCTGCCGCTTTGCGGACGGCAGCGATACGGTCCTTCAATTCCATGGAGTATCCCCTCCTTTTCTTTGGTCCCATCATACCGAAAAGGCGGGCGCTTGGCAAGCGACAGCCATTGGAATTTTGTCAACCGCCTGTTGACAGGGGGGACGGTTTCCACATTCCGGCATATTCTGTATGGAGAAGCAGGTGCGCTGTCAAGGCGCAGGGCGCAGGGCCGGGATATTCCTGCGTGAAGTTGTCTCTTGACACCTCTCTCAAATCCTGTTAAGATACAAAGCGTAAATGGAATAGCGTGTTGATCGGGAAGAGTAACAGCACTTCCAAAGAACAGAGAGGGCGCGTCACCGGCTGCAAGCGCGCCTGCGGCGGGAGCTGTGAACGTGCGCCCGGGAGCGCGGGGGATGTGGAAGCCCTCCGTCTGGCCAGCGTCAACGGGCCTCCTTGAGTGATAAAAGAGAGTGGAACCGCGATCCGTCGCCTCTCGTACCTTGGTACGGGAGGCGTTTTTCATGGCCTCCCGATCCGCACAAGGAGCAATTCGATATGGCAAAACGAGTAACCCGACTGGGCGGCCTGCTGGCCGCCTACCAGCGCCGCGACCCCGCGGCCCGCAGCAAGCTGGAGATTTTTCTCCTGTACCCTGGTGTCCATGCCGTTCTGTACCACCGGGTGGCCCATTGGCTGTACCGGCATCATCGATTCTTTCTGGCCCGGTGCGTCTCCCAGTGGAGCCGGTTCTGGACCGGCATTGAAATCCACCCCGGCGCCACCATCGGCCACCGGCTGGTGATCGACCACGGCATGGGCATTGTCATCGGCGAGACTGCGGAGATCGGAGACGACTGTCTGCTCTACCAGGGGGTGACCCTGGGGGGCACCGGCAAGGACAAGGGCAAGCGCCACCCCACCCTGGGCAACAATGTGATGGTGGGTTCCGGCGCCAAGGTACTGGGCCCCTTCACCGTGGGGGACAACGCCCGCATTGCCGCGGGCGCCGTGGTCCTCAGCGCGGTGCCGGAGGACTGCACCGCCGTGGGCGTCCCCGCCCATGTGGTCCGAGTGGCCGGAAAGATCGCCACCTTCGCCGACGAGGTGGACCAGATCAGCGTCCGGGACCCCGTAGAGGAAAAGTTGAATGCAGCCTTATCCCGTCTGGAATTTTTGGAAAAACTCATGGATGAACAATATCTCAAGAGCCGGCGGGAGGAATCCGCCGGTTCGGAAACGTAAAAGGAGCAGTGTTTATGTACCTGTACAATTCGGCCACCCACAAGAAAGAGGAGTTCAAGACCCACACCCCCGGCCGCGTGGAGATGTACACCTGCGGCCCCACAGTGTATCACTTCGCCCACATCGGCAACCTGCGCAGTTATATCATGGAGGACGTGCTGGAGAAGTTCCTCCGCTGGACTGGCTATGATGTCCACCGGGTGATGAACATCACCGACGTGGGCCACCTGACCTCCGACGCCGATGAGGGCGAGGACAAGATGCTCAAGGGCGCCAAGCGGGAGCACAAGACGGTCATGGAGATCGCCCAGTTCTACACCGATGCCTTCTTTGAGGACTGCCGCAGGCTGAATATCAAGACGCCGGATGTGGTCCAGCCCGCCACCGGCTGCATCGACGAGTATATCAAGATCGTCTCCAAGCTGATGGATACCGGCTATGCCTACTTCGCCGGCGGCAACGTGTACTTCGACACCTCCAAGCTGGGGCGGTACTACGTCTTCAACGACCACGACGAGGAGGACCTGGCCGTAGGCGTCCGGGAGGGCGTGGAGGAGGATCCCAACAAGCGCAACAAGAACGACTTCGTCCTCTGGTTCACCAAGAGCAAGTTCGAGGACCAGGCCCTGAAGTGGGATTCCCCCTGGGGCGTAGGGTATCCGGGGTGGCATATCGAGTGCTCTGGCATCTCCCTGAAGTACAATGGGGAGTATCTGGATCTCCACTGCGGCGGCGTGGACAACGCCTTCCCCCACCACACTAACGAGATCGCTCAGAGCGAGAGCTACCTGGGCCATCCCTGGTGCCCCCAGTGGTTCCACGTCCATCACCTGAATACCTCGGACGGCAAGATGTCCAAGTCCAAGGGTGAGTTTCTCACTGTGTCCCTGCTGGAGCAGAAGGGCTATGACCCCCTGGCCTACCGGTACTTCTGCCTCCAGAGCCACTACCGCAAGGCGCTGGTGTTCACCTGGGAGAACCTGGACAACGCGGCGGCGGCCTACACCAAGCTGATCGCCCGCATCGCGGCCCTAGACCCGGCGGACGGTCCGGTGGACCAGGAGGCCATGAAGCCCTACCGGGAGAAGTTCGGGCAGCAGATGGGCAACGACCTGAACACCTCCATGGGCGTGACGGCCCTGTTCGACGTGCTGAAGGCAAAGACCAACGACGCCACCAAGCTGGCCCTGATCGGGGACTTTGACAGCGTGCTGTCCCTGGGTCTGCTGGAGAAGGCGGCGGCCAAGCGGGCGGAGGCCGCCCAGGCCAAGACCACCCAGACCGAGAGCGGCTACACCGTCACCGGCGAGGGGGACCCGGCCATCGACGCGCTGGTGCTGGCGCGGTACGAGGCGAAGAAGGCGAAGAACTTCGCAGAGGCGGACCGCATCCGGGATGAGCTGAAAGCCCAGGGCATCGAGATCATCGACACCAAGGGCGGCGCAAGCTGGAAGAGAGTTTGAATATTGAAATACCGGCCGGAAACATAGGTTTCCGGCCGGTATTTTTCAATCTCGAAATTCCAAGAGTTTGCTGGCACTGACATGTAATGCCCGAGCAATATTGAACAGGGTTTCCAAAGAGATCGATTTGATCATGTTGGGTGCCTCAATGTTGCTGATATGAGTGCGGCTGATGCCGCAGGCCTCCGCCAGCTGTTCCTGGGTAAATCCGGCCAGCTTGCGGTAATAGGCAATATTCAATCCCAGTTTGATATACTGGGGATAGTTTTTCTTGTCAATGGGGATCGAATGTGACATGGCCCGCCCTCCGTATACGTTATTGTATACGGCTTTTTCATTTGCATAAACAATTTATTAATTTATATTTACAAATTAATAAATTGCAATTATGATAAATGAGAAGACACGTGCCGAAAATGGCAGCGAAGGAGGAGAATGATTTGAGCACTATGGAACTGACAAAGGAAAAGGGAGAACAGGCCTTTCAGCAAGTGCTGTCAACGGCCATCAAACTTCCCGGGGTACGAATTGACCGAGAGACGTTTTTGCGGCGGGAACTGAGCAAATATTGTCCTGCGGATATTGTGGAAGCCGCTCTGATGAAAAACCCGGCCCAGGCGCAGATTGATCAGAAAATCATTGACCAAATCGCCAACAGCTGCATTTCCAACGAAACTACCAGAGTGACTGCTCTTTCCACGGCGGCAGGACTCCCTGGCGGACTTGCAATGGTTGGAACAGTACCGGCCGACTTAGTCCAATATTTCGGACATATCCTGCGTATCCTGCAAAAGTTGGCGTATCTCTATGGCTGGCAGAACTTGCTGGATGGGAACGCCGGAGATTTGGATGACGCGACAACTAATTTGCTCACGCTATTTATTGGCGTTATGTTTGGAGCACAGGGGGCTGGAAAAGCAATTGCAAAGGTGTCCCAGACAGCAGCGGTCAGTCTTGAAAGACGCCTCTTGAACACGGCACTGACCAAGGGGACGATTTACCCGCTTGTGAAAAAGGTCATGCAGGCTTTGGGGATCCGCATCACCACAAAAACATTCTCAACTACCGTCCCAAAAGCAATCCCTATTGTAGGGGGCATTCTCTCCGGCGGGATTACCTTGGTCACATTTCTGCCGATGTCCAAGAAACTGCAAAACTATCTGAAAACGCTCCCAATGAGTAGCACAGATTATTATCGTAATCTGGAAAAAAAACAAACCACAGGCTTCCTCCCAGCCGATTGATGTGGATTTTCAGGAGGAGCTGTAACAGGCGGGGCAGCAGGGCTGTCCCGCTTTCCTCTTGACAAAATCCGACAAACCGGATACTATAGAACCGCTATTGTGCAACATAGTGGCCTTTTTGGCCGAGAGAGGAGATCGCGCCATGGAGCTGACCCGGGCGGTGGGGGAGAATCTCAAGCGCATCCGCAAGAGCAAGAAGCTCAGTATGGAGCGGCTGGCAGCGGAGGCCGGCGTGTCCCGCTCTATGCTGGGGCAGATCGAGCGGGGGGAGGCCAACCCCTCTGTGGGGCTGCTGGGCAAGCTGGCCGGGGCATTAAAGGTCCCGGCGGAGGTGCTGCTGGAGAACGACGACTTCGAGCCGCTGCTGCTCCTGCGGGAGCTGGACAACAAGGCCGCCCGGCTGGATGGGGGCAAGGCGCTGTTGCGGCCCTCGCTGCCCTATGACGACGTGTTGCGGCAGGAGACGTTCTTTCTGGACCTGTACATCAGCGGCCGGTACGCGCCGGAGCCCATGGTGCCCGGCTGCGTGTGCCTGGCCACCAGCCTCTCCGGCACGGTGCTGCTCCACGCGGAGGGGCAGGACTTCCAGCTGCTGGAGCGGGACGCCCTGCGGTTCGCGGCGGATCAGCCCTTCTGGCTGGAAAACCAGTTCAACGGCACCGCCCGGTTGCTGCTGACTTACCGTTATTTGAAATGAGGAGGATTTTTTCATGCACATTCGGACTGCCTCTCTGGCGGACGCGGCTGCCCTGGCGGCGGTGGAGGCCGCCTGCTTCCCACCAGCGGAGGCTGCCACGGCGGCGGAGATCACAGACCGTCTGGCCTACTACGCAGACCACTTCTGGATCCTGGAGGAGGACGACGGCACGGTGGTGAGCTTTGTGGACGGCATGACCACCGACGAGCCCACGCTCCGGGACGAGATGTATGAAAACGCCGCCCTCCACGACGAGGACGGCGCCTGGCAGATGATCTTCGGCGTCAACACCCTGCCGGCCTACCGCCGCCGGGGCTGTGCCGGGCGGGTGCTGGAGCGGGTGATCGCCGACGCCCGGGCCCAGGGAAGACGCGGCTGCGTCCTCACCTGTAAGGACAAGCTGGTCCACTACTACGAAAAATTCGGCTTTGTGAACGAGGGCGTCTCCCAGTCCACCCACGGCGGCGTGGTATGGTATGACATGCGCCTGACCTTTTGAAAGAGAAAGAGAACCCGCCGGCCATCAGGCCGGCGGGCTTGTCTTTGTTATGGCGGGAACTCAGTCACCCATAGGGGCGCCGCACTGGGGGCAGAACTTGCTGTCAGAGGCCGCGCCGCAGATGGGGCAGATCTTCTGGGCGGGAGCCGCTGCCTCAACCTCGGCGCCATCGTCCTTACGGGGTTTGCTGGCCTCCAGCTCGGCGATCTTGGCCTTAGAGGTGTTGACGGCCTCTACCAGGTCCCGGACGGCGTCGGGGATCTCCCCCTCGTACTCGCTGACGAACCACTCGCCGATGGTGCGGTAGTTCTTGTCGATCTCCCGCTGCTCCCCGGCGATGGCCATGGAGATGCGGGTCAGCTCCGCCGCGTCCTTGGCTTTATCCGCTGCCACGGCGGCCACATCCTTGGCCTTGTCGGCGGCCACGTAGGCCAGGTCCTTTGTCTTTTTGGTCAGATCCTCAAAAAAAGCCATGTCGATAAACTCCTTTCACCTGCGGACCAAACGCCGCACTGATCGTCTTCATTTCCGTTTCATGCCTCTCACTTGGCTTCAGTATAGCGCACTTTTCCACTGAACGCAACAAATTCCGGATTTGTTTACACATCGTTTTCAATCCACCGCAACGCCCGGTCCACTGCCCGGCGCCACAGGCGGTACTGGGCCTCGCAGGCGGCCTGGGGCCGCTGGGGCAGAAATACGTGCTGGCTGCGGCGCAGGGCAGCCACTTCCTCCAGACTGCCCCACACTCCGGCCGCCAGCCCCGCCAGGGCCGCAGCGCCGAAGGCAGTGGTCTCCACCTGGGCGGGGCGGTCCACCGGCAGTCGCAGCAGATCCGCCTGGGTCTGCATCATGATGTCGCTGACGGAGGCACCGCCGTCCACCCGTAATGCGGTGATGGGGCAAGGGGCGTCGGCGTTCATGGCCTGCACCAGATCCGTCACCTGGAAGGCGATGGCGTCCAGCACCGCCCGGGCAATGTGGGCCTTGGTGGTGCCACGGGTCAGCCCCACGATGGTGCCACGGGCGTACATGTCCCAGTAGGGGGCGCCCAGGCCGGTGAAGGCGGGCACCACGTAGACGCCTCCGGCGTCCGGCACGCTCTCCGCCAGCCGGTCGCACTCCGGGGCGGAGGAGATGAGCCCCAGTTCATCCCGCAGCCACTGGATGGTGCTGCCGGCGTTGAACACGCTGCCCTCCAGGGCATAGGTAGTCTCGCCCCCCAGGGACCAAGCCACGGAGGTTACCAGTCCCGACTGGGAGGCCACCGGCTCACCGCCCACATTCATCAGCGTGAAGCAGCCGGTGCCGTAGGTGTTCTTCGCCTGGCCCGGCGTGAAGCAGGCCTGGCCGAACAGGGCCGCCGGCTGGTCCCCGGCGCTGCCGCAGATGGGGATGCCCGCCAGATCCTCCAGTCCGGGAATGTCCGGGGCCACACGGCCGTAGAGATGGCAGTTGGGCAGCGGCTCCGGCAGCAGGGAAGCGGGGATGCCCAGCGCCCGGCAAAGCGCCTCGTCCCATTGGAGGGTGTGGATGTTGAACAGCATGGTCCGGGAGGCATTGGAGTAGTCTGTCACGTGGGCTGCCCCGCCGGTGAGGTTCCAGATGAGCCAGCTGTCCACCGTGCCGGCGCACAGCTCCCCCCGCTCCGCCCGTTCCCGGGCGCCGGGGACGTGGTCCAGCAGCCACCGGATCTTGGTGCCGGAGAAGTAGGCGTCGATCAGCAGGCCCGTCCGCTCCGCCACCAGGGGGCCCAGGCCGTCGGCCTTCAGCGTGTCGCAGAGGGGAGCGGTCCGGCGGCACTGCCATACGATGGCGTTGCAGACCGTCTGCCCGGTGGAGCGGTCCCAGAGGATGGTGGTCTCCCGCTGGTTGGTGATGCCCAGGGCGGCGATCCGCTTGGGGTCGATGTGGGCGGCGCCTACGACCTCCGCCAGGGCCCGCTTCTCCGTGGCCCAGATTTCCAGCGGATCGTGCTCCACCCAGCCGGGCTGGGGGTAGATCTGGCGGAAGGGGTGCTGGGCGCGGGAGACGATCTCCCCGGCCCGGTTGAACAGGATGGCCCGGGAGCTGGTGGTTCCCTGGTCCAGGGCAGCGATGTATGTTTCCATGAATGCGGCCTCCTCTGGCGTTTGTGACGGAAGTGTGGTATCATCGACCCAGAAAGCAGGCATCCTACGCCTGATGGCACACAGTATAGCACAGAGAGGATGATTTTTCCATGGTGAGAAACGAATTTACCTTCCCCTCCGCAGACGGGCGGACCGGCATCCATGCGGTGGAGTGGACGCCGGACATGGCACCCCGGGCGGTTCTGGTGCTCTCCCATGGCGTGTCGGAGCACATCCTGCGGTATGAGCCCCTGGCGGCCTACCTGACGGAGCGGGGCTTTGCCGTGGCGGGCCACGACCACCTGGGACACGGTTTCTCCGTGGCGGCAGGGGCGCCCCGGCTGTACTTCGGACCCAGGGGCAGCTGGGACTGGGCGGTGCAGGACCTCTATGCCCGGCGGGAGCTGGCGGGGCAGCGGTTCCCCGGCCTTCCGGTGTTCCTGCTGGGGCATTCCATGGGGTCCTTCCTGGCCCGGACGTATCTGATCCGCTACCCCGGCACCGTGGCCGGAGCCATCCTGATGGGCACGGGGCAGATGCCCCCGGCGCTGGTGGCGGCGGGCCGCGTCCTGGCCGCCCGGGAGGCCAGAAAGGTAGGGGACCGCCATTCCAGCCCCTTGGTGAACAAGCTGGCCTTCGAGGCATACAATCAGAAATTTGCCCCCAACCGCACGGGATACGACTGGCTCTCCGCCAGCACGGAGAACGTGGACCAGTATCTTGCGGATCCCCTCTGCGGAGGGGACCCCACCATCGGACTCTTCCGGGAGATGCTGCGGGGGATCGCCTGCATTGAGAAGCAAGAGAACCTGAAGCGGATGAACCGGAATACCCCGGTCCTCTTCCTCTCCGGGCAGGACGACCCGGTGGGGGACATGGGCAAGGGTGTCCGGCGGGCGTACCGCAGCTTCCGCCGCTCCGGTGTCCGGGACGTGGAGATCAGGCTTTATCAGGGCCTGCGGCATGAGATCCTCCAGGAGACGGGCCGGGAGAAGGTCTATGCGGACGTGGCGCACTGGCTGGAGGCCCACCTGCCGGAACAGTGACCGGCCGGACGCAAAAGGAAGCCGGGCATGGACGTTTCCCCATGCCCGGCTTCTTACGCAGCCCGCAGATTTCCCAGAGACAGCACTGCGGGATCTCCTGCCCGGCGCAGCAGCTGGAGGGAGACCACTGTGTCGGCGGTGAACACCAGCAGCGCGGCATAGGTGGCGGTTGGCGGCACGGCGGCCAGCGCCGGGGCTATCGCCGCCTGGATCACCGGCAGCCCTGCTGCCACCAGCAGGCTCCAGGCCAGGGAGAAGGGCAGGCAGACCCGGCCCCGCAGATTCCACCGGACCTGGGAGTAGTCCCAGAACCGCACACCCAGCAGACGGTCATAGAGAACGTGTACGGCATACTCCACTGCTGTGGCCGCCAGACCGCCCCACAGGGCCAGAGACCAGAAGCTGCCGCTCAATGATTCCGGCAGGGCCAGCACCGCCAGGGCCCCCAGCCCGTACACCGGGCACATGGGCAGCAGCAGAAAGCACTTCCGGGCCTGCCGGTCCGCGTGGGTGGCGATGGCGTACCCCCGTTCCAGCAGATAGCCGAGAAAGCTGTATGTCCAAAATGTCCATAGCCACAGAGACAAGCGTCCCCCTCCTCTCCCTGTCCAGTCTGTCCGGACGGAAGAGATTCATACCTCATTGCGCGGCGGAAGATTTTGTGTTACAATGGCCGCAAAGAGGCCGCTGCCATTTGGCTGGGCGGCCGAGGGGCATCCGCCGCCGGTGTGGTGCCCCGGAGAGAGGCACGAAGGAGGGGGAGGCGGATGGCGGATACCTGGGAGGCGCTGGAGCAGGCCTGCGGACAATGCCGGAACTGCGCCCTGGCGGAGACCCGGCTCCACGTGGTGTTCGGTGACGGTGCCCGGGACGCGGAGATCCTGCTGGTAGGGGAGGGCCCCGGTCAGCGGGAGGACGAGCAGGGCATCCCCTTCGTAGGGCCGGCGGGGCTGCTGCTGGATGATATGCTGGAGATCATCGGCCTGGACCGGACGAAGGTGTATGTGGCCAACATCGTCAAGTGCCGCCCGCCCAGGAATCGGGACCCGCTGAATGTGGAGCAGGACGCCTGCATCGGCTGGCTCCGGCGGCAGACGGCGCTGCTGCGGCCCAAGCTGATTGTCTGTCTGGGCCGGATCGCCGCCAAGGCCATCATCAAGGAGGACTTCAAGATCACCGCCGAGCATGGGAAGTGGTTCCAGCGGGGCGGCGTCCAGATGACGGCTATCTACCATCCCTCCGCGCTGCTGAGGGATGTGGAGAAGCGGCCGGAGACCTTTGTGGACCTGAAAGCTATTCAGGCCAAGGTGCGGGAGATCTGCACCCGCACGGACTGCTGAACCGGGAGGCACTGCCTCCTGGTTTTTTATCTATATTGTAAACTTTATTTTTTTTAAGGTTGACAATTATGGAAAGCCTTGCTATACTTCCTCCAGACACAGGAGAGGAGCGATCTGATTTGAAACAGACTTCCATGACTAGGACCCGGCTGCGGACGGTGGACCTGGCGTACGCCGCCCTGTTCGCAGTGCTGCTGATGGTGTGCGCCTGGATCAACATTCCCCTGACAGTGCCGTTCACGCTCCAGACCTTTGGCGTGTTTGCAGCCCTGGGGACCCTGGGGGGCCGGCGGGGGACATTGGCTATCCTGGCATATCTGCTGCTGGGCCTGGTGGGCCTGCCGGTGTTCTCAGGCTTTCAGGGAGGCCCGGGCGTTCTGCTGGGCACCACCGGCGGGTATATCCTGGGCTTTCTGGCCTCGGCCCTGCTGTATTGGGGCATGACCGCCCGGCTGGGCGACCGTCCGGCGGTGACGGCCGCGGCCATGGTGCTGGGCCTGCTGGTGTGCTATGCCTTCGGCACCGCCTGGTTCCTGGTGGCCTATGCCCGGGCGGCGGGGCCCATCGGCCTGTGGGCAGCACTGGGAATGTGCGTGTTCCCCTTTGTGGTGCCGGACCTGGTGAAGCTGGCCTTGGCGTGGATGCTGTCCCGGCGGCTGGGGGGCTGCCTGCGGTAGAACAGCACAGCCTCCCCAAAAAGGTTTGCGTTCCCGGAAAAAGTGTGATATGGTGAAACGCGGATTTTGTCAGCCTTTGGAGGGACGGAAATGAGACTGTTGGCATTTTTCAAGCGGGAGGCGGTGCTGACCGTGGCGGCACTTTGCGCACTGGCCACCATGGTCCTGGTGCCGCCGGACGCCGCCTATCTGGGCTACATCGACCTGCGGGTGCTATGCCTGCTGCTGTGCCTGATGGCGGTGGTGGCGGGCTTCCAGTCCTGCGGGGCGTTCCAGTGGCTGGCCGGCCATCTGCTGTCCCGGGGGACCGGACCCAGGGCCCTGGCAGTGATCCTGGTGCTGCTGCCCTTTTTCTGCTCCATGGCCGTGACCAATGACGTCGCTCTTATCACCTTTGCACCCTTTGCGCTGCTGCTTTTGGACCAGATGGACTGCCGGGCCGCGGCGGTGCCGCTGCTGGTGCTGCAGACCATTGCCGCAAACCTGGGCAGCATGGCCACGCCGGTGGGCAATCCCCAGAACCTCTACCTTTACGGGGCCTATGGACTCTCTGCCGGGGATTTTTTCCCGGTGGTGCTGCCCCTGGCGGGGATCAGTCTGGCCTGCCTGACCGCGGCGGCCTTGCCGGTCCTGCCCAGGGATCTCCAGATCCCTCCGGTGCACCCGCAGCCCCTGCGGCAGCCCGGGAAGTTGGCCCTGTACGGCGCACTGTTCCTGCTGTGCCTGCTGACGGTGTTCCGCATTCTGCCCTATGGTCTGCTGACGGTTCTGGTGCTTGGGACGCTGGCCGCAGTGGAACCTGCTCTGCTGCGGAAGCTGGATGTGAGCCTGTTGTGCACCTTCATCTGCTTCTTCGTGGTATCCGGAAACCTGGGACGGCTGCCTGCCGTTCATGGGTTTCTCCAGAGTCTGCTGGAGCGCAGCACCCTGCTGACCGGCGTGCTCACCAGCCAGATCATCAGCAATGTACCGGCGGCGGTGCTGCTGTCGGGCTTCACGGACAACTGGAGGGAGCTGCTGCTGGGCGTGGATATCGGCGGTCTGGGAACCCCGGTAGCATCCCTAGCAAGTTTGATCACGCTCAAGCTGTATCTTCGCTCCCCGGGGGCCCGCCCCGCCCGGTATCTGGCGGTGTTTACCGCCTGGAATGCAGCGTTGCTGGCGGTGCTGCTGGCGGCGGTCTGGCTCACGTCGGTGGGGGCGTAATATCAGACATAAACCGGAGGCACGGCCAAGCCATGCCTCCGGTTTGTGCTTTTACACGTTATCGCAGCAGCTTCTTCCGCTCCCGCCAGTCGGGGAGTACCTGCTCCAGCAGCGCGTAGAAATCCGGCCCGTGGTTTTTCACTTGGATGTGGCACAGCTCATGGACCACCACCAGGTCCATGGCCGCATCCGGACAGTTCATGAGAAAACAGGAGAAGCACAGGCTGTTCTTTCCGCTGCAGCTGCCGTAGCGGGTGCGGGCGGAGGTGATCCTGACGCCAGTAGGGAACAGGCCCATTTTCTCACTGTAATAGGCGATTTTCGGCGGCAGGACCTGCCGTGCCTTTTCCTTCAGGGCGCCGATCTCCGCCTGGGTGGGGGCGGAGGGGGCCAGGGCAGCCCGGCGGCGCTGCTGTTCCAGGTGCCGGGCGATCCAGCCGGCGTGACTGGCCACAAAGTCGTCGATGCGGGCCTGGGACAGGCGGCGGGGGGCCCGCACCACCACGCGGCAGTCCCTTGTGATCTCCAGGGCCAGGGTCTTCCGGCCGGAGCGGATGAGTTCATACGTTTCCATGCCGTTACAGTAGCACATCCGGCGGAAAAACGCAAGCGCGGCGGAAGGAATAGAATAAGGGTAAAACGCCTAAAAGAGGAATGCTAAAATGAAATAATTGTAAATTAAGATAAAATTATTTTCGATTTCGCTTGCCTTTTTTCAAATAAGAGATATACTAATTGCGAAAGGAACAAGAAAAAGGAGGCAATAATATGCCACGGACTTCTCAAAAGACAATTGCAGCAAAGCCTAAAACCAATACACGCCTGTCTAAAAAGCCGCCGTTGACACCGACGCAGCTGAAACAGGTCGACGCCTGGTGGCGGGCGTCCAACTACCTCTCCGCCTGCCAGCTGTATCTGTTGGACAATCCCCTGCTGAAGCGCCCACTGGCCGCCTCCGACCTGAAGCAGACCATCGTGGGCCACTGGGGCACCGTGCCGGGGCAGAACTTCATCTACACCCACCTGAACCGGGTCATTCAGAAGGACGATCTGGACATGATCTACCTCTCCGGCCCCGGCCACGGCGGCAACGCCATGGTGGCCCAGGACTGGCTGGACGGCACCTATACGGAGGTCTATCCCAACATTACCCAGGATGAGGACGGCATGCGGAAACTGTTCAAGCAGTTCTCCTTCCCCGGCGGCGTGCCCAGCCACGTGGCGCCGGAGACACCTGGCTCCATCAACGAGGGCGGCGAGCTGGGGTATTCTCTGGCCCACGCCTTCGGCGCTGTGGCGGATAACCCGGATCTCATCGCCGCCTGCGTGGTGGGCGATGGTGAGGCGGAGACCGGGCCCCTGGCCACCTCTTGGCACTCCAACAAATTCCTGAACCCCATCACTGACGGCGCGGTGCTGCCCATCCTGCACTTGAACGGCTTCAAGATCGCCAACCCCACCATCTTCTCCCGGATCTCCCATGAGGAGGTGGAGCAGTTCTTCCGCGGCTGCGGCTGGGAACCCCGCTTTGTGGAGGGCAGCGAGCCGGAGAAGATGCACCAGCAGATGGCTGCCACCCTGGACTGGGCCATCCGGGAGATCAAGCGCATCCAGCAGCACGCCCGCACCACGGGAGACACCACCCGCCCCCGCTGGCCCATGATCGTGTTCCGCTCCCCCAAGGGCTGGACCGGCCCCAAGGAGGTGGACGGCAACCCCGTGGAGGACTGCTTCCGGGCCCACCAGGTACCCATCTCCATGGGCCCTGACACGGAAAAGCACCTGCCCATCCTGGAGCAGTGGCTCCGCAGCTATCACCCGGAGGAGCTGTTCGACGAGGAGGGACGGCCGGTGGATCTGCTGCGCTCCTTCGCCCCCAAGGGGGACCGGCGCATGGGTGCCAACCCTCACGCCAACGGCGGCCTGCTGCTGCGGGACCTGCGGACGCCGGACTTCCGGGACTACGGGGTGGAGGTTCCCGCCCCCGGCGAGGTGGAGGCCCAGGACATGCTGGTGCTGGGCGGCTACGTCCGGGATGTGATGAAGCTGAACCTGGAATCCCGGAATTTCCGCATCTTCGCCCCGGACGAGACGGCCTCCAACCGGCTCCATCCGGTGTTTGAGGTCACCGGCCGCCGCTTCCTGGGGGAGCGGTACGAGAATGAGGACCCGGATGAGCACCTGGACCCGGACGGTCGGGTGATGGACTCCATGCTGTCCGAGCACATGTGCGAGGGCTGGCTGGAGGGCTACCTGCTCACCGGCCGCCACGGCTTCTTCAACAGCTACGAGGCATTCATCCGCATCGTGGACTCCATGTTCGCCCAGCATGCCAAGTGGCTGAAGACCTGCAACGAGCTGCCCTGGCGGCAGGATATCGCCTCTTTGAACTATATCCTCTCCTCCAATGTGTGGCAGCAGGACCATAACGGCTTCACCCACCAGGACCCCGGCTTCCTGGACCACGTGGCAAACAAGAAGGCGGACGTGGTGCGCATCTATCTGCCCCCGGACGCCAACTGCCTGCTGAGCGTGTTCGACCACTGCATCAAGAGCCGGAACTATGTGAACGTCATGGTGGCCAGCAAGCATCCCCGCCCCCAGTGGCTCACCATGGACCAGGCGGTGAAGCACTGCACCCAGGGCATCGGTATCTGGGACTGGGCCTCCAACGACCAGGGGGAGGAGCCGGACGTGGTCATGGCCTGCTGCGGCGACACGCCCACTCTGGAGACGCTGGCGGCGGTGACGATCCTGCGGAAGGAGCTGCCAGAGCTGAAGATCCGGGTGGTGAACGTGGTGGATCTGATGAAGCTCCAGCCCCACACGGAGCATCCCCACGGCCTCACGGACATGGAGTACGATATGCTCTTCACCCAGGACAGGCCCATCATCTTCGCCTACCACGGATACCCCACGCTGATTCATGAGCTGACCTACCGCCGGCACAACAAGCATCTTCACGTCCGTGGCTACAAGGAGGAGGGCACCATCACCACGCCCTTCGACATGCGGGTCCTCAATGATATCGACCGGTTCCATCTGGTGATCGACGTGGTCCAGCGGCTGCACTCCCTGGGTAACCGGGGGGCCTATCTGGTCCAGCGGATGAACGACAAGCTGGTGGAGCACCGCCAGTATATCAAGGATCACGGCGTGGACCTGCCGGAGATCCGGGAGTGGAAGTGGAACAACGGCAAGGGAATTGAGTGAGCCGCTTTTATCAGCAAAGTAGAAGTGCCCCGCCTCGAAAGAGGCGGGGCACTTCTGACGCTGTTTTAGAATTGCGGAGTGAAAATGGTGGTTCCATCTTCTTCCGTGACCACATAGAAGCCGAGACATGTCAGGTCCAGCAGCTGCTGCAGGGCTGCCGGTGAGGCGGCGTAATCCTTGACACTCTCCGGGGCAGTCCAATCCGCGCCGGCATCCAGATTGTAGGCTTCGATCCAATCCGGCAGGGCCTGGTCCACTTCCTCCAGTGTCACAGAGCGGGTCACTGCGGTGCCGTCCGGGGCGGCGTAGGTCCACTGCACCTGCCCCAGGTTGCCGATCAGCGCCAGCAGGGAGGGAGCGATGGCATACATCCGCTTGTCGATGTCGCGCTCCACACCCAGTACATGAGCGGTGACGCTGTCGAAGTGAATGGTCAGGCCATAGGGCTCGCTGGTGGTTTGCAGGCTGATGGTGTAGTTATAGGGGAGCTCCATACTGGAAAGCCAGAGGCCGATCTCATGGACCAGGTTCCCCACGGCAGTGGCGTCGCCTACATAGGGGGTGCGGGCGTCGTAGATCCACAGTGTGGATTCAAGAATAGTGGTGCCGTTCTGCCAGACCAGCCTGCCACAGACCCAGACTTCCTTAAGCCCCTCCAGTGGGACCCGAAGGTCTACTAGATCGTTTGGGTGAATGAAAGAGGCTCTCGCTTCACGGGCGGTGAAAGAAACAACCCCATCTTCTGTCTCATCCTGTTCCCAGCCGTAGAAGGCATTGACAGCATACAGGCAGTCCACATTGACAGACAGGGTGTCCCCATCCACAATTTCCACGAGGCGAACCCCCACATCATTGGCTTGTCCCGGCCCGCCAATGATGAAGATTTTTGTAAGAATCACTGCCGCCAGCACCAGCGTGGTGCAGGCCACCGCCAGCCATACTCTCCGCCGGTTCCTGCGCCGCACCTTTTTCAGATAGTCCACCTCCCGGGCGGTCTCTTCGGCGTTTTGACCCGCCGCTTCCGTTTCCTTCGCCCCCATGGCGGTCCGCTTGGCCGCACAGGCGGGGCAGGACGCCAGATGGGCCTCCACCGCCATGTTGGTTTCCTCCGAGGTCAGCCTCTCCACATAGGTGGGCAGCAGGTCCTCCACAATGGCGCAGGATAATTCAGGAATGTTCTTCATGGTCTGCTCCTCCTTTCCGCAGTGCCTCCTTGCCCCGGTAAAACGTCACCCGGGCCCAGGTCTCCGTCCGTCCCAGCACGTCCCCGATCTCCCGGAAGCTGAGGCCCCCGAAGGCCCGGAGGTACACCACCTCCCGGGTGCTGGGGGGCAGGGCATGGATCTGCCGCAGCAGGTCCAGATGGCCCTGCCGGGTGAGCACGTCCTCCTCCGCGGAGGGGCCCGGCAGGCCGTCCTCCGGCAGGGGCTCCTCCGGTTTTCGTTTCCGCAGGTGCTGGTACCACAGGTGCTTGGCGATCTGGCACAGCCAGACGGACACCTTGCAGGAACCGTTGAACCGGTCGATGGACCGGACGGCCTGGTAGAAGGTCTCCTGGGTCAGCTCCTCCGCCAGGTCGGCGTCATGGCACTGGGAGAGGAGAAATTTATAGACGGTCCTGGCATGGGCCTGGTAAATTTCTTCCATGTTGGCCAAGGGCATCTCCCTCCTCTCTGTCAGGTATGTCCGGCTGGCGGGGGATTCGTTACACGGATTTGAAAAAAATCCTCCATCCCGGCGGGGAGAGGGATGGGCCGCCGAACGGCGGCCGCGGGGGATTCCGCTCCCGCAGGGGATGCGCCCCCCATTTTCTTTTTGAGACATCAAAAAGAAAATGCGCCGCGCCCGGTGGAAAAGAAAACATGTTCGGCGGGTCGGTCTGCGCAGGCGCAGACCTCCTGCCGCCGGCTGGGGAAGGTTGGCAATCCCGCGCGGCGGTCAGAGACGGAAACGCCCGGCCCTTGGGGAACCCTTCAGCCCGGGGATGTCCGGGATACATCCAGCTTCTCTTTTCGCTGCCGCTGGCCGGTGGTTGATGAAAGCCTCCGCAGCGGGCCGATGAGGGCATCGGCCTCTACGAATGCCCGGGCAGCGCGTAGCGAAGCGGAACGCGCGGAAAG